>DASPJN010000019.1:0-2672 GCA_035628595.1 Chryseosolibacter sp. | reverse complement strand
CCAGCGAAACGTGGGGGCCCATCGCCTGATCACTTCCTCTTAAAATACCAGTACAACGGAATGCCTATTGCGGTCAGTACCAGTCCAAATATTGAGTTAATGATTGGTGATTCGCCATCGTTATATCGCTGAATATCGGTGACCAGCGTTACGATCAAGAACACCAGTGTAAACAAAACGAAACTTGCCGGAATCCACGGATAACCCCATACTTTGTAAGGCCGCGGCATGTCAGGAAGCTTGTATCGAAGAATGAATAATCCAGCAGCGCTCAGGCCGTAAAAAAGCCAACTCACAAAGATCAACATGTCCGTGAGCATGTCGAATGATCCGCTTAGCACCAGTAAAGCAGTATAAACGCCATGGATGAGTAGTGCATTCGCTGGCGTACCAAACCTCGGATGAACTTTACCGACAGCGAAGAAAAAATTCTTTTCCTGTGCCATTGCGAACGATACGCGTGCAGTAGCGAGGACGTTGCCGTTGGTTGTGCCAAACGTTGACAGGATGACCATTGCCGCGATCAACGCGCCGCCAACAGTGCCGAAGACAGTTTGCGCAGCATCGGCCGCGACAAGCGATGACGATGCAATCTGATCAATTGGCAATACGAAGACGTACGCTGCAGTTGTTAATCCATAAATGACAATGCAGACAATGATTCCAACAAAAAGACTTGCCGGAATATTGCGTTGTGGATCTTTGATCTCACCGCCAACAAACGTAATGTTGTTCCATCCATCATATCCCCAGAATGCACCGGAGAGCGCCGCCACAACGGCACCAATCAGCGCAATTCCTGTGGGGTCGATCGTACCGGAGTTCTCAAAAAAATGTGCGCTGTTTCCCTTTGAAGAAAAAAGAAAGCCCCCGATGATAATCAAGATCGCTACCACTTTCAACGCTGTCAGAAATACCTGGATCTGTCCGCCCGATTTCGTGCTTCGGTAGTTGATGGCCGTCAACAGCGCAATGACCAGGATCGTTACGCTTTTTACGCCGATATTTTCGATCGGGTAAATCCTTCCGACGAGCGGTATATATAAGGAGATCGCTTTTTCGGTTTCGACAGAGAATCGCGGCAACGCGACAAAGTATTCCACGTATGTTCCGAGGACGTAAGCGATAGACGCAACGCCTGCAGTATTGAAGACAGCGAACGCAGCCCATCCGTAAAGAAAAGCAACGAAATCACCGTACATATATTTAAAGAAAACAAACTGCCCGCCCGTTTCCGGGATCATTGCGGCGACTTCCGCGTTGCTTAACGCGCCAAAGAGTGTGATCACACCTGCGATAATCCAGATCCAGATGAGAAGCTGTGGCGATCCGAGTTGTGACGCCATCACAGCCGGCTTCAAAAAAATGCCGGAGCCGATAATTCCTCCGACTACCAGTGAGATGCTTGTCCATAAGCCCAGTGTTGGCTTGAGCTTCGTAATCATTTGTTGATAAATTCGGCGAGAAGCTGATGGAAATGATGTGTGCCTGTCTCGCGCTTCACGGAATATCTTCCATGCTGATAAAATCGTGAACGAATTCCGCGTTGGACGTTTTGCACGATGTCCTCATCTTCCATCTCAACCTGATGCAAATTGGCGCCTGCGCCCTGCCTGAGTTTACTTTCGTCCCACACGTATGAGAGGAAGCTTACTTTCGTTCTCGCGGGCGATAACGGTTTAACGACGTTGATCGATGCACCCCACGGATAGAAATTAAACATCAGGTTCGGAAACACCCAGAAGTAATAACCAGCCACACGCTTGCCTGCGTCCGGCGACGATGACGGAAGTTCAAATATGAAATCATCATCATCCTTTGCAAGACCGAGCTGAAGGCTTGAATAGCGGTAGAGCTCGGTTGTATAATTTCCGTAGTCGATCACAGCGTTTAGTCCCGCGTGCACGAAGGGAATATGAAAACCCTCCAGGTAATTCTCACAGTAGAGCGCCCAGTTGGCGTCGATCAGATAATCACGTGAAAGATCAGGACGGAAATTAAATTCATTGAGTGGCAACCATGATAATCGTCGCGACATGTCGCCGAAAATTTCGTTTGCTTCAAAGCCCGGTGACAACGAAGTGAAAAGCCATTTTCCCCATTGGTGGATAGGGAGGTTCACGAGGTTGTCAGCGTCGGATGGGAAATTCTTTACTTCCTTGAATTCCGGCATGGATCGAAACTGGCCATCGAGTCCGAACCTGCGGCCATGATAACGGCAGCGGATGTCATTGAGCTTACATGGTTTTTCAACGAGCAGGTTGCCACGATGGGTGCATACATTCGAGAGGCAATGCAGTTTGTCGTTGTCATCTTTTGTGAGAAGCAGCGGCTCATCGATATAGTGTTCGAGGAGGTTGACAGGCGTTACCCAGCCTTTATCCTTCACCATATCCGAATCGCCGATGAACTGCCAGGTGTTGGCGAAGATCTTTTCTCTTGACTTGTCAAGTATTTCAGGACTGAGATAAAACTCCGTCGAAAGTGTTTTCGCCTGGCTGATATCCGGGTCAACCTTAAAAGTGCTCATACGGAAAAGTAGCGAAAATTTGGAGAATGTGTGTCGGGTCATTTAAGATTACCCAACGTCATCCGGTTTCTAACTTTTCTCCATAAGCATCTCAGGGTCTTGTCGGCTATCCCAAATCGTTAGGATTTGAACCTTTCGTTTA
>DASPJN010000018.1:0-21861 GCA_035628595.1 Chryseosolibacter sp. | reverse complement strand
TTTGGGAGTATAACATGAAACGTTGCGCCATAGCCGAGTGCTGATTCGGCATAGATAATACCTCCATGATTCTCACAGATCTTTTTACACATCGCGAGCCCTATCCCTGTTCCCAGGTATTCGTTTTTAGAATGCAGCCTTTGAAAGATATCGAAGATCTGGTCTGCATTGTTTTGGTTAAATCCGATCCCATTATCAGTGAATGCGATATCATAATATTGACGATCAGGATCCAACGATCTTTTATTCGGCAAGTCTTTGCCATTGATTTCTGAAAGTTCAATTTTAATGACGGGTTTTTTGTCAGCGACGAATTTGAGTGCGTTTGAAATGAGGTTGCTGAACAACTGGCTGATCTGCACTGGTATGCCGGACACGCGTGGAAGCGCATCGCTGTAGATGGATGCTTCTTTTTCTTCTATGTAAAGTTCGAAATCGTTTTTCGTGTTTTCCAGAATCTGGTTGAGGTCGACCTCGACGAACTCCTGCTTCACTTTCGATAATTGCGAGAACGCAAGGACGTCGCGAATGAGCGTTAACATTCTCGAGGAAGATCTTTCTATTTTATTAAGGTACCCTTCAGGCCGGGTGTCAATCGGACCAAGTGTCTTTCGTAACATTTCGGCGAAGGTGCTGATCTTCCTTGCTGGCTCCTGCAGATCATGAGAAGCGATGTATGCAAACTGTGCAAGCTCCGCATTTGATTTCTGAAGATCACGGGTGCGATCAGCGACAACCTCCTCGATCTTCTGCCGGGCCTGCACCTGTGGTGTTACGTCGATCGTGATGGCCAACACGCCGAGAATCGTTCCGTCTGAGTCGAGGTACGGTTCGTAAACAAAATTCTGGAACACGGTTTCGTGCTGTCCATTCCTGTATAAGGTTACAGGCCGTTCATTTGCGTAAAAGGGCTCGCCGTTGTTGTAAACATTTGCCATGATCTCTTCGAGTCCCTGTCCGCGTGCATCAGGGAGGCCTTCGAAGATTGGTTTATTCATAACTTCTTCGGGTGTTTTTCCCCACAGCGCTATGATTAGGTCATTAGCCACTTCCACAATATGAGACGGACCAATAAGGATACACATTGCAACAGGTGCTTGCTTTACCATGTTGCGGAAATTGCGTTCACTCCTTTCTATTTGTTGCTTGGCAATAACAAGGTCGGTTACTTCGGCTGCGGTGTTCATTACGCCATAAACTTTTCCCTGCGCATCAAATAACGGCGTAAAACTATAGTTGAAATAGTACTGTCCGAGTTTGTTATCAACAACAAGATCCACGCGTTGATTGCGTGCGTGGTAAGGTTTACCAGTAGTGAAAACCTGATTTAACGCCGGGTAAATGTGTTGGTTTTCAAGTTCTGGCAGAACTTCGTAATAAGTTTTCCCAATCACTTCAGTACCTTTTCCCCAAACATCGATGATGGCCTGATTGACCATCTCAATCCGCATTTCGCGCCCGACATATACCCCGATCGGGAAGGGCGCACTTTCAACTAATGCGCGAATCTGGCTTTCACGTTCTTCAAGCTTTTTGCGCGCTACAACTTCGTCGGTTACCTCAACGGCAACCGCCATCACACCTGATATGGAGCTGTCGGTATCGCGTAGTGCTTCATAGACAAAATGAACGTATACGGTTTCGGTTTTATCTCCGCGATAAAGTGTTACCGGTGCGCCGTATTGCGTGTACGTTTCGCCGGTAGCGTATACGTTGTTTAATAGATCTTCGAAGCCTTCATATTTTGCATCCTTCAAGGTATCGAATATCGGTTTGCCAACGAACGACTCAGCTGGTTTTCCCCAGACTCTGAACATCCGATCGTTCGCAATTTCCACGACGTGCTGTGGTCCTCTTAATATACACATGGCAACGGGCGCCTGTAGTATCATGTTGCGCAGGTTCGCCTCGCTTGCTTTCAACCGTTCCTGTGAAAGCTCTCTTTCCTGCAGTAGTAAAACCTTCTTTGTTGTTTCTGTGCATACGACAAGCACCCCTTCAGTTTTTCCGCTTTCACCAATAACTGCGCTATAGCTGAACGTCCAGTAGACATCTTCCAGCTTTCCATTCCGATAAATGGGTATGAGCTGGTCTTCAGAAAAGAACGACTTACGTGTGTCCTTTACCTGCCTGATCAGCGGATAAATGGTATCCCATATTTCCGGCCAGCAGTCAACAGCTTTTTGTCCCAGTGCTTTCGGATGTTTGCCGTCATTTCCCAGGCTCGGCCGATAAGCATCGTTGTAAAATTGGGTCATATCATCGCCCCACCACAAAAACATCGGAAAATCTGACAAGAGGATCATGCTCACAATTGTTCGCAGGCTTTGTGGCCATGTTCCGGGAGATCCTACGCTCGTTTTAGACCAGTCGAATGCACGGGTCAGCCGGCCCATCTCTCCGCCTTCTTCGAGAAAATGAAATGACTGAACTTTCTGCATTGTACCCCGCATGTTAACTGAAGGATTAAAGAAATTTTGCTATCACTGGTTTCAGCACTCTTTCCCATTCGGAAAACTTATCCGGCTTTGTGACAAAGTCCTTTGCGCCTGAGTTCATAACTGAGGCCTTTGTATTCAGGTCTGCGCTTGTGGTGAGCACGATGATAGGAATCTCCTGATACATCTTCAGTTGGCTGATGTGGAATAAAAACTGGTGACCGTTCATTAATGGCATATTGAGGTCCAGAAAAATAATGTCGGGTGAAACCGCTCCTTCGTTCAGCATCTGTAACGCTGCTTCACCGTTTGCGGCCACCACGCAATTGCTATCTGGTGCTATTCCTTCCAAAACTGTTTGAAATATTTCCTGATCATCAATATCGTCATCGACCAGAAAGCAAGTAAAAGTATCTGACACTGATTAATTGTTAACGCAGCCTAATTTAGGGTAAAAAGCTGATAGCCGATGTTGGTACAAATTTTTACGACGCGAAAAAAGATTGAATAATTTCACTTTTCCACAAATTGACTCAATATCACAACACAGGAAAAGCATAAATGCTGCATGAAGCAATCCGTATCTGGGTTACACAATTGCGAACGGTGCAGTCATATTAAGGATTATCTGTTGCAGAATCGTTTGCGTGTATCGGCGCCGTACCAGTTTGAAAGCATTGGAAGACAGTTGTTTATCATGAGACACATATCGAACCTTGCTTCAGGCAGGTAGCTTCCGGTTAGAAATTGCCCACAATCCGATAAATGTAAATATCCCATTGACGATCAGGATTTCAAGACCGAATTTATACCCATCAAAAAGATATTCTGAATTCATGCTCAATGCGTACGAAAGCAATGGCGACAAAACGCAGACAATCGGAACGAGCTTGTCTTTCACTTGCAATCGCGTAAACAAGCCAAATGTAAACAAGCCGAGTAATGGGCCATACGTGTATCCAGCAACCGTTAGCACGGCGTCGATCACAGAGCGCTCATTGATCTCGCGAAAAATGACGATAATGATCAGAAACAAAACAGAAAAACCAACGTGAACCAGGAACTTCTGGTGCTTTCTCACGGACTCGGGTTTGTTTTGAAAATTAAGGAAATCGATACAGAACGAAGTTGTGAGTCCGGCCAGTGCCGAGTCAGCGCTCGCGTACGATGATGCAATGATTCCAAGTAGGAAAAATATCCCTACCAGCAAGCTGAATTTATTTAATGATAACCATGGAAACAGGTCGTCAGAGGATGCCGGCAACGGGATGTCGTTCGCGGCTGTGTAGAAATACAACAGCGCGCCAAGCGTAAGAAAAAGGAGATTGACGATAACAAGAATAATGCTGAACCAGAACATGTTCTTTTGCGCATCGCCGAGCGTTTTACAAGTGAGGTTTTTTTGCATGATCTCCTGATCCATGCCCGTCATCGTGATGGTAATGAATGCACCGCCCAGAAAATTCTTCCAGAAGTACATGGTTGAGTTCGCGTCATCGAAGTAGAACATCTTCGCGTATTGACTTTCACTTATCTGCGTCACCATCTCCGAAAAAGACCACCCCAAATCGGAAGAGATCTGCCAGACGGCAATACAGACTGCCGACACGAGAAACACGGTTTGGAAAGTATCGGTATAAACGATGGTTTTAATACCACCCCGGAATGTGTAAACCCAAATCAGGGCGAGCGTCGTTGCTACCGTCACAAAGAATGGCACGCCCCACGCATCGAATAAAAATAATTGAAGCACGGTGGCGGCGAGATAAAGTCGCAACGCCGAACCTAACGTTCTGGAGAGAATAAAAAATGCTGCCCCCGTTTTATACGACCAGAAATTAAAACGCTGCTCTAGATACGTGTATATCGAAATGAGATTCAGCCGATAATAAAGCGGCATCAGAATCCCGATAATCACCCAATAGCCGACAAGGTATCCCAGCACCACCTGGAAATAGCCGAATCCGATTTTACCAACATTTCCCGGAACTGAGATAAATGTCACACCCGATAATGATGAGCCAATCATGCCAAATGCCACCAGGTACCATGGAGACTGCCGGTTCGCGGTAAAAAATGTATGTGTATCAGCTCCTTTTGAGGTTATGTAGGAGATCCAGATCAGGATGCTGAAATAAATGACGATAATAAAAAAGACCAGCGTCGGCGACATTATGACAGGATTTATTCAGCAAGAATAATGAAAACAACTCATTTCCGAATAAACGCAACGGCCGGGCGCATTTAGAATTATACATGGGCCGAACTTTATGAAGGGCAAATTGATTAACTTTGTATGCTATTTCAAATGAGTATGAAACCCGCATATCAGGAAGAAGAATTAGTTGATGTTCTCGAAGCAACCGAGATCGTTGATGTAATGGACCTTGTGGTTTTCAACGACGACATCAACACGTTCGATCATGTCATTAATACGTTGATCCGCGTTTGCGGCCATTCGAATGAGCAGGCAGAACAATGTACGATGCTCATTCATTACAAAGGTAAATGCACAGTTCGCACCGGCACGTTCGATTTTTTGCGCCCGATGCGCGAGGCAATATGCGAAGCCGGCATAGACGCACGCATCGTATAATCGGAGCTGCTGCGTGGAGTATCCATCCAAACTTATTGAAGCAGCCGTAGCGGAGATATCCAGGCTTCCAGGCATCGGCAAAAAAACAGCATTACGCCTGGCACTGCACCTGCTCCGCGAACGCGAAGAATCCACCTTTGCGCTTACCGAATCACTCAATAATCTTCGTTCAAAAATCAGATACTGTAATCAGTGCCACAACCTTTCCGATCACGATGTGTGCGGCATCTGCGTGAGTCATCGCCGGGAACGTTCTCTGATCTGCGTTGTGGAAGATACACGCGATGTAATGGCCATCGAGAACACGGGTCAGTACACAGGTCTATACCATGTGCTAGGCGGTGTGATCTCGCCGATGAATGGAGTCGGGCCATCTGACATTAAAATTGAATCCTTGGTATCGCGGCTCACCGGAAACGCTGAAACCCGCGAGGTAATTCTGGCCTTAAGTCCGACCATGGAGGGCGACACAACAGCTTTTTACATCAACAAACGAATCAAAGACCTTTCAGTAAAAGTCACTGTCATTGCACGCGGCGTACCAGTTGGTGGCGACCTCGAATATGCAGATGAAGTTACACTTGGACGTAGTATCACAAGCCGGACGCTGTTCTCGTAGAGAAATCTGTTTACATGAAATAAACACAATCCGTATTTGGGCGTGCCCTTCGCGTTCCAGGCGCATGCAAACCCGGGCTCAGGTCGCGCTATCCGCTGCAACTCCGCCGTCTCGCCGTCCGCCGCACTGCGGGGTTTCCGCTTCTATCGCTCACGCAAGAGCGACACCGGAAGCGAAGGTAAAAAGCAAAAAGAGCGTTCAAACGTTTCCGTCAAAACGAAACATCGGTTCGCCCTTTAGACTTTACGGTATAATTCCTTTCTTTGCGACCGTCATAATTTCCAACGTAAAATGAATAAACTTTCCAACCGCATTGAAGCAATCCAGGAATCCGCCACACTTGCCATGGCAGCAAAGGCGCGCGAATTCAAAAACCGCGGCATTGACGTAATCAACCTCAGTCTCGGCGAACCGGATTTCAAAACACCACAGCATATCTGCGATGCGGCGAAGAAAGCAATTGATGATGGTAAGTATTTCGCGTATCCTCCTGTAGCCGGATACCAGGATCTGCGCGAAGCGCTGGCGGCAAAGTATCAGAAAGAAAACAACGTTCCGTACAAAGCCGAAAACATTGTTGTTTCGAACGGTGCAAAACAATCCATCGCTAATGCAATGATTGCGTTGTTAAACCCGGGTGATGAAGTAGTTGTTTTTTCTCCGTTCTGGGTGAGCTACGATGCACTTGTTCGCCTGGCGGAAGGCGTGCCCATCATTGTGAAGGGTGATCTTGAAAATGATTTTAAGGTTTCTGCGGAGCAATTTGAGAAGGCGATCACAAAGAAAACGAAAGCTGTTATTTTTTCATCGCCATGCAATCCCACTGGTTCTGTGTTTACGGCAAGCGAACTTGAAGAAATTGCAAAGGTCTGCGTAAAGCACAACCTGCTCGCAATCGCAGACGAGATCTATGAGCATATTGTCTATTCGGGTAAGAATGTAAGTCTTGCGTCGCTGCCGGGTATGTTCGAAAGGACAATCACCGTAAACGGTTTTGCTAAAGGGTTTGCGATGACTGGCTGGCGTGTGGGATATATTGCTGCACCGAAGTGGGTTGCCGATGGTTGCAATAAAGTGCAGGGTCAGATTACGTCTGCAAATTGTTCGATAGCACAACGTGCCGCGCTTGCTGCTGTTACCAGCGATCTCACACCAACCAACAACATGGTAACGGAATATGCGAAGCGTCGCCAGATCGTTCATGATCTGCTGAAAGAAATTCCAGGTGTGAAAACCAATATGCCGCAAGGTGCTTTCTACTTTTTCCCCGACATCAGCTCATACTTCGGCAAAAGCAATGGCAGCACGAGCGTTAAGGATGCAGATGATTTCGCGATGTTCATGCTCGAAACTGCTCATGTGTCAATGGTATCAGGCGCAGCATTTGGTGACGAAAAATGTGTAAGACTTTCGTACGCTGCTTCGGAGAAAGATCTGCGTGAGGCGATGAAGCGAATGAAGGATGCGCTGGCAACATTGAAGTAAATCAGCAGGAAGAATTAGCTTATTCGAGGCCCGCCCTGAAACGCGGGCTTTTTTATTGGTGAATTACAGCTCAATACTCTGCGAATTGCTTTTCAAGCGGAGCGATTTTCTCCAGGTCTTCGAGAATTTTTTTGTCGAGCGGCGTGTCTTTGATCACGTTATAATTATCCCAGAAGTCTTTGTTGTAAGGCTGATCCTGGTACTGCAGCCCGTAGTTGCGCATTTTGTCGCCGTGAAATGGCATGCGGGCATCAAGGTTAACATTCACCTTGTTGATCAGCAGTTGCTGCACGAGCTCCGTCTCAAATTTCAGTGCGCCAGTTCCCTCATCGTACCAGTTAATGAACGAAGTCATGGTCATGAAGCTTGGGTACATTTTACCGTTATACCTGCGGAAATCAATCGACTTACGAGATCCCACAAACTTACTTACGAGATTCTTTTTCCGTTGTACATCAGTTGATCCAAGTGCAGTCTGATACTCCATGTGAATGATCGAGAAGTCCTCTTTGTCTACAAAAAGTTTCAGATTGGCATCCTGGTCGGTGGAGATCACATAGATCTCATGTCCGTCAAATGTTGAGTTGTCTTCACGTACGATGCTTGTTAAAAATTCGTCACCCGGTTCGATGTGACGGTAGCGAATGCTGTTTTCGAGCAACAGATCTTCCAGCAGATTTGCCTGATCGAAGTACGCTGTAAACTTGCTTTCGTAACCGATGCTCTTGCGCACTTCGATCAATTTTACGCGTTCGCGAAGCTTGTGTTGATTACGTGGCTCAACATAGTTTTCGTCGTATATCTTTACAGCCGCTTCGAGCAGAGAGATGTAAGTGCCACCGACCTTCTTAACATCGCGGTAAAATGCCTCGAGCAAGAAAGGCTCCATCGGATAATTGCTTTCGATACGCGATAACGCGGAACGCAAAATATCACCTCCGGTCAGCGTGTCTGTTACAACGATTTCCTGTAGCTCGATTGTCGATTTGCGCAGCAGGATGGTGCTGTTCTGATTCTGGATCAAGGTCCATACGGGTGCCCGATACCTTTCGTAACCCATCATCGACACAACCAGGGTGTCGTTCCGCAGCTCGAGGGGAAAATGAAAGTCGAACTCACCGTTTGCATTGGAGATCGTTCCGATTGGCTGCCCTATTATTCCGACAGACGCAAATCCAAGCGGCTCATTTGTTTCAGCATCGTTTACCCGCGCAGAAACCGTTATGCGTTGTGCGTTAGCAGCAAACGAAATCACAACCAGAAATAATATGAGCAGGTTTTTCACAATATCAGGGAAGGCGAAATATCTTTATTTAGCGACGGCTTTCAAACCTAATGTAGGATTATCTCTTAAAACTAATTTTTATCGACCATTAACTTGTGTTAATCGGTTTTGCTTTCTATTCTGTAACTTTATTTCACATCTTCGCAGTCCGTTGAGTTTTCTTGATGACATACCGCGTATATGGAAACGGGCATATCTCTTGCTTTGTTTCTGGTATGCTATCAATTATGCGGTAGGCACTATCCTCGAGTGGAGACTTGAAAATCCAAACACCTACATTTTCTGGAACGCGCTCTATTTGTTCGAAGCGCTTTGCCTGTTGATCATCGGTATTTTTTTCTACTGCAACCTTCTTTTTCGCTACAGTATTTACATCCAGGTTATCGGACATTTTATTGGAGTGATCCTGTATTTTCTGCTGATGGGAACCATCTCCTATTACCTGGAGGATTATGTGGAAGGCTACGTGCATTTTGAAAACTGGAAGGATCACCTCGCCGGTTTGCTAAAGTGGGAGGGGCTGCATTTTCCAGACCAGTATATCATTACCATTGGTGTGTATTATGTGATCCGTTACTTCCAGGGCCTGCAGCGAAAAGAGATGGAGAAAAGTGAACTTCATATCAAAAACCGCGAAATGCAGATCTCACTTTTGAAATCGCAGATCAATCCGCACTTTCTTTTCAATACGCTTAACTCGATTAACACGCTGATCGGGTCAAGCAAGGAACAGGCACGACGCGTTATTACTCAACTGTCCGATATTTTCAGATATGCGCTCGATTCTCACGGCGACCAGATGGTGCGTCTTATCCAGGAGCTGGACTTTATCGATAATTACATCAGGATACAACAGGTGCGCTTCGGCGAGCGTTTGAAGTTTGTAAAGCAGGTTGATTTTTCATGCCTGAACATCCGCATTCCTCCGATGATCTTACAGCCGCTTGTTGAAAATTCAGTCAAGTATGGCATCGCTCCGAAAGATGATGGTGGGACGATCATTCTTACGGTAAAGCGTTTTAATAACATGATCTTTTTCGAGGTGAAAGATGATGGGCTCGGCTCTAATGCCAAAAAGGTAATGGACGGTAGCTCAAGCGGCGTTGGATTAAACAATACAGATCAGAGATTAAAAAGTATATTTGGTGCCGGTTCTGGCTTGCGGGTTCGCTCCAATGAGTGGGGCTATTCTGTCAGCTTCTTCATCCCTTACGAAGAAGAAGCGGTAGACAAGAAAGTTGATGGACAAAGTGAGGACAGGCCGAATACCACTGAGCGCTTAAAAAGCAAAGTGGTTTAATTGATTGTCGTAGATAAACCAACATACAAATGAACATAACCTGCGTTATTGTTGACGATGAAAAACTCGCGCGTGACCTTCTTATGGAATACCTGCAGCAGATCCCGAATATTACGATAGTAGGAGAAGCAAGCAAAGGCAAAGAAGCTGTTGAAGTAATAGACAAGTTAAAGCCGGATCTTATTTTTCTCGACGTACAGATGCCAGGCATGACCGGCTTCGATGTACTCGATGAAATAACGCATGATCCTTTTGTAATATTCTGTACCGCTTACGATCAGTATGCGATCAAGGCATTCGAAAAGAATGCGGTTGACTATCTGTTAAAGCCTCTTGACCAGGAGAGATTTAAACTCGCTATCGAACGGGCGATTGGCCGGATGAAGCTTGAGCAGAATAACGTGGGAGAACTCCTTCGCAGCATTAAGACTGATAACAAGTCCTCATACGATTCGCACATTTTTGTTCAGAAATCCGAAAAGCTTCTTAACCTTCCTGTAGACGAGATCGTGTACCTGGAAGCTTCAGGTGATTACACGATCCTCACAACAAAAAATGATCAGTTCGTCAGTTCATCGGGTATTGGAAAGCTTGAGGAAATCCTTAATCCTGAAATGTTCATTCGTGTTCACAGAAGCACGATTATCAACATCAACAGTCTGAAGGAAATTGAAAAGCACTTTAACGGTGGGATGGTCGTGAAAATGCAGAATGGAAAAAGTTTTCCGGTAAGCCGTACTTATGCGAAGTTGATCCGGAGGAAGGTGGTGTAATAAACACAGCTTCCAAAAACAACAAAGGATCTCAACGGTCCTTTGTTGTTTACCTTTTTTCTTAAGGAAGTTCGAATTTCAGTCGCACCCGTACCTGATCACTGATCGCAACATTATTTTTCTTCGAAGGCGTCCATGATGGCCCCTGCTTAATCAAGCGAATTAATTCCTCATCGCAACCTGCACCAATTCCCCTGATGACTTTGAAATCTGCCAACGTCCCATTCGGCTGAACGGTGAACTCAACCGTCACTTTGCCTTCCATTTTCTTGTCGCGGGCTTCCTGCGGATACTTGAGATTGTCTTCGAGGTATCGGTTGAATGCCTTTCGTCCACCTTCGGGCGATGCCATCTCAAAGGTGGGATAAACAGGCTCACTTTTTTCGACGCCCATTCCGGTAACAACGACTTCGCTGAGTTGGGTTACATCGGGATCCATCGTTACGTTCAATGCCGGGGGGTTATCCACAATAGAGAGTTCCTGTGTCTGCAAACCAATAAATGCAAAGACAAGCGTGTTTGCATTTTGCGGAAGAGTAATTTCATATTCACCCGAAACGTTTGTCACCGTGCCTGTTGTCGTTCCTTTCACTACAACGTTAACGCCAGGCAGAGCGGTACCGGTGTCGTCAGTGACCTTTCCTTTTAACGTGCGCGTCACGGTTCTCCCGAAAGATTTTTTGGCCGCTTCGGACTGAACTGCGGGCGTTTCGGCGATGTACTCACCTTCTGCGATCTCTTCTTCGGCTACATCTTCGTCACGCACAATAATCGGTGGTTCCGACAAATTCACGGCAACCTCACGCTCACGTTCACGCGTCTGGGTTTCGTTATTGACAACAGGTTCGAGTGCCTGAGGCGCCTCTTCACGCGCGCGATTTCGTGTAGCACCTGAACGCGTTGCCACTTCTTCGCGCGGCCGCGTGATCTCAGTTTCTTCAACGACGTCTGTCTCGTTAACGGCTGACCGTTCATTCAACGCAATCAAACTATCTCTGCTTGGAGCTTCGGTCTTCGTTGCGTCTTTGACGCTGTCGGCCGAAGCCGGCGTTGGCTTAGCCTCCTTCTGAAGAGACTCAGCAGCTTCTGACTGCGCAAGATTACGCTGCTGCTCTTTCATCATTGTAATGACAGTGAAAGTGCTTAGGGCGAGCAATAGGAAACTTGCAGCAATGCCCGCGTACCATTGCCATGAGCGCTCGATTGTGATGATTGTTCTCTTCTTTGTTTTTTTCTTTAGCGACTCTTTGATTTTCGAAAGGTCGACGGCGAAATTTTCCGGACCTGCATGGGCAGCACCTTCTAAAGCTTCTGCCAGAAACGGGTCATTCAACGCCTTCTGCTCAAGGGCGTTCATCTCAGCAGGCGTTAGTTCACCACGCAGATATCGCTCAATATCGTTATTCAGATCCGCCATTGCGTTCCATACAAATCTTCAAATTTCTTTTTCCATTTTGAATATAGCTCTTCACTTTATTCATATCGAAGCCGGTGTGCTCCGTGATCTCTTTGTAACACTTTTGTTCCAGGTAAAACAACCGCACACACTCCTTTTGCTCCGCCACAAGCTCCTGCATACACTTTTGCAGCTGATGAAGATTGGCCTCTATGTTAATTCCATCATCCTGATGCATGGACGTGCCGTTTTCCATAAGAAAAGGCGATAATTCTTCAAAAGATTTGCCCTTGCGGCTTCGAATCTGCATGAGGCAATGGTTACGTGCGGTGGCATAAAGCCACGGTTTGAAAATATTGACTTCATGTTCCTTTAATGTATTAATAAGCTTTTCAAATATCTGCATGACCGCATCGCGGCTTTCCTCCCGGTCCCGCAGATACTTTAAACAAACACCATACACCAGGGCGGTGTAGCGGTTATAAAGCTCACCAACAACAGACAGGTCTCCCGACTCCTTATAGAGCAGGATGAGCTGTTCATCGCTTTGATCTTTATAACTATTAACAAGCATGGTTGAAGTTAGAAATTTTTCTGAGGCTATTTATGGAAACCAATTTACAGCAGCATCATAGATGTAATAAAAAAACAAATGGGTATGAAAAAACTTTCAGCTGCATTCATCATGCTTCTGAGCCTGCTGAGCTTTGACATGATACAGGATAGAACGATTACTGGAACTGTAATATCCGCCGACGATAATTCCCCGCTGCCGGGAATCAACATCGTATTAAAAGGAACCACCAAAGGCACGGTCACTGATCAACAAGGAAGATACAAGATTAGCGTTCCTGCTACAGGCGGAACCCTGGTTTTCTCTTTCATTGGATTAAAAACAAAAGAAGTTTCCATAGGTGCAAAGGCGGTGATCGACGTGAAACTCGAAACTGAGAATACACAATTATCGGAAGTTACCGTCACGGGCGCGGGAAAGAAACGTTCCAAAGATTCATCGCATAACAAGGCGGAAGCTGAATCATACGCGATCATAGTCCCTTCGCACGATTACCATTACGCGCCACCATCCGAGGAGAACACCGAAGAGTATGCGGAAATCGCGGAGAACGGATTTCACAATCCCGTAAAGGATCCGCTGTCGACCTTTTCAATTGACGTCGACAAGGCATCCTATTCGAACATCAGAAGGTTTATCAATCTCGGCCAGCGTCCGCCGAAAGATGCTGTTCGCATTGAGGAGATGATCAATTACTTCTCCTATGATTATGCTCAGCCAACTGGTGCCGATCCGTTTAGCATCAACACGGCCGTAGGAACGGCACCGTGGAATGAAAAGCACAAGCTTGTTCATATTGGGCTACAAGGCAGAATTATTCCGACCGAAAATCTTCCACCGTCTAACCTTGTCTTTTTGATCGATGTGTCAGGATCAATGGATACACCAAATAAGCTGCCACTCGTTAAGCAGTCGCTGTCAATGTTGGTAGATCAACTCCGCGCCGAAGATAGAGTTTCAATGGTAGTGTATGCCGGTGCTGCGGGCGTGGTGCTGGAACCAACTCCCGGAGACGAAAAAGCAAAAATTAAAGCCGCTATTGAACGGCTTAATGCAGGAGGCTCAACGGCAGGAGGCGCGGGTATTCGTCTGGCATACGATCTAGCGATCCAACATTATCAAAAGAATGGAAACAACCGCGTGATCCTGGCAACTGACGGCGATTTCAATGTTGGCGAATCGAGCGATGACGCGATGGAAACGCTTATTGTTGAGAAAAGAAAAGCGGGCGTGTTCCTGACAGTATTAGGCTATGGAATGGGCAATTACAAAGACGCCAAAATGGAAATCCTCGCCGATAAGGGAAACGGCAACTATGCCTACATCGACAATATTACGGAAGCGAGAAAGACACTGGTAAACGAATTCGGTGGAACACTCTTTACCATCGCGAAGGACGTTAAGATTCAGGTAGAGTTTAATCCGGCATTTGTTCAGGCATACAGGCTGATCGGATATGAGAACCGCATGTTGAAGAGCGAAGATTTTAACAATGATAAAAAAGATGCTGGTGAGCTTGGTTCAGGTCACACAGTGACGGCTTTGTACGAGATCATTCCCGTAGGTGTCGAAAGCAGTATCTATAAAATTGATGAACTGAAGTATCAAAAGACCACGACGGCTGCGGGTTCAGCAACTGACGAGATGCTGACCGTAAAGCTTCGTTACAAAAATCCACAAGAAGATAAAAGCAAGCTGCTGGTTCAAACGGTAAAAGACGGAAAGGCGTCGCTGGAGAAGATGAGCATGAATCTTAAATGGTCGGCTGCTGTCGCCGGTTTTGGAATGCTGCTGAGGGATTCAGACTATGCCGGTGCCCTCACCTACGATGAAGTTGTTCAACTCGCACAAAGTGCACGCGGCAAAGATGAAGAGGGCTATCGGGCAGAGTTTGTGAACATGGTCAAGTCCTTCGGATTGGTAAGCAGGCGTTGATGTTATCCAGCCTCTCCGTTGAAGCCACCATTGCAGGTGGCTTCTTTGTTTCAACATCCACGAACGGACGACTTTTCGTATATGAAGAAGGTGCAAAAGCCGACTTATACGGTATTGTTTTTGTGCCATTCGCTGAAAACCTTGTGAATTATGAAAATTGAGGGTTTTTCGATGAAGCGGCAACGCTATTACTGGTTCGGATTTTTATTTTATTTTTACAGCTTATGGAAGAGGTTATTCGTCAGCAATATTCTGAAGGTGAAAAGCTAAAAGTGTTCAATCAGGAGTTTATGCCGCACATTAACTCAATGTACAACTTTGCTTACCGCCTGACCCTCGATTCGGACGACGCGAAAGACCTTCTCCAGGATACATACCTGAAAGCATTCCGTTTCATTGATTCATTCCAGCAAGGAACTAATGCAAAAGCCTGGCTGTTCCGTATTTTAAAAAACAGTTTCATTAACGACTACCGGAAGAAAAGTAAAGAACCTTCAAAGGTAGATTATCAGGAAGTAGAAACTTTTTATAACTCAGAGGATGTTGATCGACAAATCACTCCTGATCTGCGCGTGGAGGCGCTACAGGATATGATCGGAGATGAGATATCAACAGCCCTCAACGCATTGGATGTTGACTTCAGAACTGTGATAATATTGTGTGATTTGGAAGGATTCAAATACGAGGAGATGGCAAAAATATTAGATATACCGATTGGTACTGTTCGAAGCCGCCTGCACCGTGCACGTAATCTTCTGAAGGAAAAATTAAGCGAATACGCCAGCAAGATGGGTTATAAAACTACTTAAAGATATGAGCAACGTCCCCGACCAGAGCCGAATGAAGCAGGATTGCCAAAACCAGCGAGAGTGTCTCCAAATCCTTCAGCTGATCCTTGACGGAGAAGCAACCGCAGAGCAAAAAGATCATTTCCTGAAAGAACACCTTGAAGAGTGCATGCCCTGCTACAAAAATTATCATCTCGAAGTCGCGATCCGCGAATTGCTAAAAACCAAATGTTCCAATCAGGCTCCACAGGAACTCATAGACGAAATCAGAAATAAAGTCTGCCAAAATCTCGCCCAATAATTCAATGGCTGGAAAAGCAATTATTTTTTCTGCGCCATCCGGCTCGGGAAAAACAACCATCGTCAAGCACCTTCTTCAATCAAATCCCGACCTAGGTTTTTCAATCTCTGCTTCCACGCGCGATAAGCGCGGCCGTACAGAGCAAAATGGCAAGGATTACTATTTCCTCACGCCATCAGAATTTAAGGAGAGGATCGTTCGTGATGAATTTGTGGAATGGGAAGAAGTCTACGAAGGAAATTTTTACGGCACACTTAAGTCAGAGATTGAACGGATCTGGAATGAAGGCAGAAATGTCATTTTCGATGTCGACGTAAAAGGCGGCATCAATCTCAAAAAATATTTTGGTGAGCGGGCGCTTGCCATTTTTGTCAAAGTGCCGTCCGTCGAAGTACTGAAAGAGCGGTTGCACGATCGTGGTACTGAGACGTCCGAAAGCCTGTCCCGCCGGCTGTTCAAAGCTGAGTTTGAAATGAGTTTCCAGGATCAGTTTGATAAAGTGCTTGTGAACGAAGATCTGAAGAAATCATTGGAACAGGCGCAGAAGTTGTACGATGATTTTAAGAAGGGTTGAGTTGATGCTACCTAAAAGGGCCCTTGAGCGTTATGCTTACGTCTTATGCCTAGCACATACGGTCAACTTCTGAATGAATCCGATGCGAAAAATAATATCGATAGCTTTAGCCATTGGAATTATTTTTTACGCAAGTCTTTACATTTTATTTCTACTCAATTCAGGACGACAGGTTCAGAGCGGCCAAACTACCTCGGGATTATAAATTTGAGTTTAATGAAAACTTTGAAGAGCTAAATTTTAGAGCCAAAGACGGTGGAGAAGTTAGTTCAATTCTTTTCAAAGCTGACAGTTCACACGGAGTAATTTGTTTTTGGAAAGGTAATGGCGGAAATCTTCAAAAATGGGGACAACTGGCAGCTAAGTTTTTAAAATATAACTATGATCTGCTTATAACAGATTATAGAGAACACGGAAAAAGCAAAGGAGATATTTCATTTGAGAATTTCCATTCGGACGCTCAGCTGGTTTATGATTTTCTTAAGACAAAATATTCGGAAGAGAAAATTTTAGTCATGGGTTATTCTCTGGGAACAAATATCGCGTCACGCTTAGCAGCAGCCAATAGCCCATCAATGACCGTCTTGATTGATCCAAAATACAAGTTCGAGGACAAATATTTAAGAATGATATTTCCGTTTCCTGACATCACCAGGTTTCCTTTTCGAACGGATTTAGATATCAGCGCAATAAATGCACCGGTCATTATTATCACCGGAACAAAAAGCGACCTTTATACAGACGCTAATAAGTTAGAGAAGTTATTAGACCGAAATGACAAGTTCTTTGAAATAAAAGATGCAACTCATCAGACCATTTTAGCCGACAAAGAGATCGATAGCATCTTTCGGTTTCTGCTATTAAAAACCGCGCTAAAGTGAATAACAGATAAGAACCTGGTCACTTCCGTATGTGGAGTATTCTAATCGAACATCCAAATGACAGTCAATGCCCAACGACATATGTCTACTTTTCAGTCGTGATCTCAAGGTTTGCAGTATACCCAAAAAGTATATACCTTTAGGGGAAACGGATGTGAATGAAAAATATCTCGCTAAAATTGGACGACGACATCTTTCAGGAGACTGAGAAGATTGTAACAAAGGTTAAAAAAAACCGAAACAGGTATATAAACGAAGCGATCGAATTCTACAATCGACTTCATAAACGGAAACTTCTCTCGAAGCAGTTGAGCAAAGAGTCTAGAATTGTTGCCAAAGACTCGTTAAAAGTTCTCGCTGAGTTTGAAAAATTAAATGATGAAGGTTAAGCAATATGAAATCTGGATTGCTGATCTAAATCCAAAAATCGGTACAGAAGCGGGGAAAATCAGACCCGTTATAATTGTTCAGACAGACCTATTGAATAAGGAACATCCTTCAACCATTATTTGCCCAATAACTACAAATGTGAGTCCTGAATCCGAAGTATTGAGAGTACACCTGAGGAAGGCGGAGTTCGGGCTTAAAGAAGATTGCGACATCATGATTGATCAGCTTAGGGCGATTGATAACAAACGCCTTGTAAAGAAAGTCGGCATGGTCGATAGTGATACGGCGGAGAAGATTCGAGAGAATTTAAAAATTGTCCTGGACGTGGACTAAATCTGTAGCTATTACAACTAATCCGAAATACAAGGAGAACTTAGCACATAAATGAAAATCGGTTTATTCTTCGGTTCGTTTAACCCGATTCATGTCGGGCATCTGATCATTGCCAACATCATGGCCGAGAATACCGATCTCGATAAAGTCTGGTTTGTCGTCTCACCTCAAAATCCGTTTAAACCGGCGAAAGGCCTCTTGCATGAATTCGACCGGTTCGAAATGGTCCGTGCCGCTGTTTACGATAGCTACAAACTTGAAGTAACCGACATCGAGTTTCACCTTCCAAAACCAAGCTACACCATTCATACACTGGTACATCTTTCGGAAAAACATCCCGATAAACAATTCAAGATCATTATTGGTGAAGACAACCTCGACGGGTTTACCCGGTGGAAAAATCATGAAATAATTCTGGAGAATTACGGATTGTACGTTTATCCGCGACCCGCCGCGCAACCTTCAGCCCTGAAATCGCATCCTCATGTGAAAATGGTCGACGCCCCTTTGCTTGACATTTCAGCTACCTTTATCCGAAACTGTATCCGAAATAAGAAATCGATCAGGTATATGGTACCGGATGCTGTCGAGCAACTGATTGTCGGCAAAGGACATTATTTACATTAATCAAACGCTTCCTTGAAATCGTACGCTTTTCTTTTCTTCGTTTTACTCGCCCAGGTTTCTTTTGCTCAACGATCAGGTATCCGCGGATCCATCAATGATGAAAACGGCATACCTCTTTCTTATGCGACCATCTACGTCAAACAAACAGGATCCGGAACGACGTCGAACATTGATGGAAAGTATGAGATCACGCTTAAACCAGGCCGTTACGATTTAGTTTTTCAACACCTGGGCAGACAGTCACAGTCGCGTGTGATAAACGTAAGTGATGCATTTGTTGATCTTGATATTGTGCTGCCGGAGCAGAACATCGTGCTCAAGGAAATTGTGATCGGGAGTGATGATGAAGATCCTGCGTACACCATTATGCGCAAAGCGATAGCAAAAGCGAATTATCATCGTAACGTTGTCGATCATTACTCCGCGAAAGTTTACATCAAGGGATCGGCAAAGCTGAAAGACTATCCGTGGCTCGCAAAAAAGGCTCTTGAAAAAGATGGCGTGGAAAAAGGACGCGTTTATCTTTCGGAGTCGTTAAGCGAAATCAAGTTTACTCGTCCGAATAAATTTGAGCAAAAGGTAATTTCCGTTCGCAGCGACCGGAAGGAGAACGCATCGCCGGGTTCTTACATCTTCGGAAGTTTTTACGAACCGGAAATTGCAGAAACGATCTCGCCGCTTTCACCAAAAGCTTTTTCATACTATAAATTTGAATATCTCGGAACCTTCAAAGACCGCGACTTTGAAGTGAGTCGTATAAAAGTGATTCCGCGCTCAAAGGGTGACAATGTTGTTGACGGAACAATCAACATTGTAGAAGACTGGTATAGTCTTCATGCTGTCGAATTGCATACATCAAAGATGGGCATCGACATCGATATGAAGGTTACTTTCGCACCAATTGATGATAAGGTGTGGCTTCCGGTTTCGCACCAGTTCAAAGTCGATGATAAAGTTTTTGGGTTCGAATTTGAAGCCCATTACTTGTCAACCGTCAGCGATTACAAGGTAAAGCTCAACCCTGAATTGTATGTGGAGAACATGCAGGTGATTGATGAGACCATTCAAAAATCTGCATCGCAGGAAATCAAACAAAAGCAGACAGCAACAAACAAAAAGAAAAGCAAAGCTGATGCAGCAGATCTTCAAAAACGGCTGGCGGCTGGTGAAGAGATTACGCGAAAGGAATTAAAAACGATCATTAAAGAGTACGAAAAAGAGGAGCGAAAAGAAATGAAGGAGCCTGAAGTTATCTCAGACTTTACCTTCGACGATGATAGCACAACGTACAAGAACGATTCGGCGTTTTGGGAAAGCATTCGTCCTATTCCGTTAACGAAAGAGGAAGTCACCGGTTACCGAAAGGCAGATAGCGTTTCGGCGATCGAGGTGGCAAAGGAACAAGGAGATACATTAAAAGAATCGAAACACAAAGGATTTCAACCATGGGACATTTTGCTTGGTGACAGCTACAAAATCGGAAAACATTCAAACTTCCGGATATACACGCCAATGGGTGGGTTCAACACTGTCGAAGGTTTTAATGGCATTTACAAGATTGCGATTGGAACCATTCTGCAGGATACAAACAAAACCCGCCTACGACTCACGCCTGTTTTGCGATATTCCTTCGAAAGAGAAAAAGCTTCCGGTTATGTTAACCTGATGGCGGGCAATAAAAAATTCAGGACAGAGTTGGAAGGCGGAAGGTATATTCAACAATTCAATCCCGAAAATCCCATCCTGCCGATTATCAACACCTTCACGACGCTCTTACTGGAGAAGAACCTTATGAAAATCTACGAACACGACTTCGTCAATTTCACAGCGAAGAAGACATTCAACGCAAAGTGGTCGATCATGACAACATGGACGTGGAGTGATCGCATGCAATTGGAGGACTATAACGATTATAAAGTCGTTGATCGCGAAAGCGTGAAAGATTACACCTCGAATAAGCCGGTAAACGCGGAGCTTTTGAACACAGGTTTCCCGCAACATCAGGCGTTCACCGGAAGAATCAATATCAGCGCACGCCCCTGGATTAAATTCAGAAAACATAATGGCCAGAAATATGCGATAGGCGGGTCTTCACCCATGTTCATCCTGAACTACAAGAAAGGTTTCAATGACATTTTCAAAAGTGACGTGGATTATGATCTGTTGCAACTCGGTACACGGTACACATTTGACGTCGGCGCACGCGGAACAGTACACATCGCAATGGAAGCCGGAAGGTTTCTGAATGATCGCAGCATGTATTTCATGGATTTTAAACATTTCCTTGGAAACCAGACGCCTTTTATCACGAACGATCCGGTAGGTAGCTTCCGTTTGCTCGACTACTACGCATTCAGTACAGCGGATAAATTTTTTGTCGGGAGTGTTAATTATCAGTTTCGGAAGTTGTTGCTCACAACAATTCCGGAAGTAAGGATGGCCGGAATAAGAGAGAACGTTTTTGTAAATTATTTGGCGACCCCTCATTCGCAAAACTATACGGAGGTAGGTTATTCAATCGACGGCATCCTTCGAATTTTTCGCCTTGAAGCAGCGGCGTCATTTATCAATGGAAAGCAACATGACTACGGCTTCAGGATCGGTATCGCCTCAACCATTTCTGTAAACTTCAGTGATTAATCTTATTGTAATGGCAGCACGCCATTAAAGGTTTCTATACCAACCCGTACGCTAAACACGCACAAGCCATTGGGTAATCCCGCAGATGAAAATTTTTTCCGTAGTAAGCCGTCGGCGTCAGTACTGGTCGCGCTTAGAATTTTTACGATGGTATGATTAATATCAGTCACGCATATCACTGACTCTAGAAATGGCTTAGCAGATGCTAACTGAAATATCGTCTGATTATTTTGCAAAGTGACATCTAACGTCAGCATGTTATTTGAGATCATGCTCATTTCTGATGAAATAATTTCATCCAACGTGTTTTCGATTATCGGCGTTTCATAGCTTACGTCTACGATGCTCGTAACCTGATCGATCACAACATTATTTTTCCACGCCACAACAACGTACCTGTATCGTCCTGAGTTTTCAATTGATTCGTCAAACACCTTGATCATTGCGTCTGAGTCTAATTGAAATTCATACAATTGGATGTGGTGCCCCGATGTTTCGTTTATCCTAATAAGCTCGTAATGCGTTGCTTCGTGACCGGCGTCGTGAATGGACATTTCAACAGTTGCATCTGGGAGCATGGTAGTGATCAATTCGCAAACAGGCAGCCGTTCACACGGTGAAGCGGTTGCTGCTGCTGCAATGCAAAGCAGAAAAGTGACGACAATAAAACAAAGTTTATTCATGGATGCACAATCGCTTCTAAACGTATGCCTGCGTATCCAACTTCTTGGTATCTTTGGGATGTGTTAATCTCGATTGACGATTTCTTAAACCTCCGTACCTCACTACCGGCCATTGATGTGCGCTCGGAAAACGAATTTTTGGAGGGCCATATTCCGGGTGCTGTGAATATTCCGATTCTCAATAATGAAGAACGTATTCAGGTAGGAACCGACTACAAGCAACGCGGTCAGATGGAGGCAATA
>DASPJN010000017.1:0-79818 GCA_035628595.1 Chryseosolibacter sp. | reverse complement strand
AATTAGTGGTGGGCCCAGCAGGGCACGATCCTGCGACCCCCTGATTATGAGTCAGGTGCTCTAACCAGCTGAGCTATGGGCCCTTCCAATATTGCCGGTTAAGCCGGCGAGATTGAAATGAGCTGCAATGTTAAACATTCGAACGGTAATTCACAAAAGCACAGCTTTGAAAACAGCCTAATTGATAAGCTGAAAATCGCCCTTCAAAACGAAGACCGCATATCCCCGTGCAGGTACGGAAAATATTCCAATCCCGTCTGCGGAAACGGTCGTTGCTATATCGGCATCCAATGCGTTTACATATATTCCAGGCTGCAATCGTTCAGTGCTTCCGATGGAGATGCTTTGCGTTTCTGTGTCATGATTGTTCAACAAAAAGATGCAACCAGGATGTTCCTTTTCACCATTGCGTTTCGCGATGTAGACATTTCTGTCTGTTTCCGGAAGGACTTGCAACTGGCCATAAGCATACATGTTTCGAAGGGCAATCAGTTTTCTGATCTCGTCACCCAATGTTTTATCCGGGACAATCTTCAATGAGCGATCACCGGCATCCGTCAGTGTATCACCGAAAAGGTGATTGTAAAAAACACATGGTCTTCCGGGATGCATCATCATAAAAGCATATGCCATATGCCAATCCTTCGCTACCCATTTGTCGTGCTCTTTGCCAGTATCGTGATTTTCCACAAACGTAACCACAGCCGAATCCGGAAGCGAAAATCCATCGGCGTTGCTGATGAGTCCGGCAGTGGAAAGCCTGGTCATATCAAAGTCCTTTCCTGAGTTGTTACACATTTCTGTCAATGTAAACTTCAATGGAAAATCAAATGCTTTCACAAATACCTCTTCATGAGAAAGCGTGCTGACCCAACGTTGAATTGCTTTAGCCCCTCCCCAATACTCTCCCACAACAAATCGTGATTTGTCTGAAGGCGGAAGCGCTTTCACCCAGCTGGAAACATATTCTTCCTGAAATCCACGCACCCAATCTAATCTGAATCCGTCAAAGCCAATTTCTTCAACAAGCCAACGTCCCCAGTCCTGATAATACTTTTGTACCTCCACGCTGTATGTATTCAGATCATTTCCAAAGAGCTTGGTTGTAGGCACAATTTCGTCGCCACCCGCGTAGCCGAGAGAATCATTCGCATGTGCCGGATGAAAGTGTGAATAGTTCAGACGGAAATTTTGTTCTCCTTTTCCCGTATGTTGAACCGGTACCAAACGCGTATTCGTGCGCGCCTCCAGGCGTTCAGTTTTTGCAATATCTGAATTCTCATAACGAACGACCTTTGGGTAATACCCATTTATCTGATCACTCCACTCCCACTTTCCATCATGTGTTAGCTTGCGTGCAGTAAGCCGGATCAGAACGTCGCGGGTAGTACGAACATCAAACGAATATGAATTAAACGTTTTGCTTTCACTAAGTGTATCGCGCATTATCACGCCCGAACGCAGCGCAGATATTTTACTCTTCCGATTCGTGCGTTCAGCAAAAGTAAACCGATCCGAAAATCCGGTGCCGGTAAAATCTACCTGCAGATCATAGCCATTCCAAAAATCGTCTGTTTTGGTAAGGTGATACCCGTGTATTTCCAGATGATATTTTCCCGGCCGTGCATCTTTCAAAACCCATTTGATTTCGTTCGTCGGATACGGCGCATACTGTTTTCCGTTCCTCCTTGCTTCATCGAAAACGTAACGTTTTACTTCCGGATTATTTTCTTCCTGTTCCTCGTTTGTATAAAGATGATTCATCACGATGTCGACATAAACTTCAATATCATTTTCGTGCATGGCCCATATCATATTATGAAGTTCGGCTCTGGAACCAAAACGCGTCTCCGTTGTTCCCTTCTGTTGATAGTTTCCGAGATCATACAAATCAAAGATGCCATAGCCCATATCGTAAATGCCAAAATTTCCCTTC
The DNA here is from genome assembly GCA_035628595.1 of Chryseosolibacter sp. Classification (GTDB taxonomy): domain Bacteria; phylum Bacteroidota; class Bacteroidia; order Cytophagales; family Cyclobacteriaceae; genus Chryseosolibacter. The sequence continues at coordinate 77,882 of DASPJN010000017.1, read as the reverse complement.
GCAGGAGATGGAACCCAGATCCCGGTTATACCAATATCGCGCAGTGCGGTCGCTTTACTTTGAAGCGAATCCCACCAGAATCCGTTCTTGTCGTCCGCATCGACAGGAACATCCCAATAAAAACCCTGTATCATGACATCGTGCTGCGCATCAGCGTTCAATATAAATCCTCCATAAAGGATGAAGGTGAATAACAAGGTCCGGAGTAAGACTTTAAAAGGCATATTGAAAGGTTCTCATAGCAAGATATAAAGATCACGGGAATCGTCTTTTCAAAACCATTAGATGTACTAGAATAAACAAGACAAGCCGACGAATGTGTGACTCATTGCAGAAGCGGCCATTCCAAAAATATGAGGTGGAACTTCCTCGTTTAAGTCCGGCCTTCGTGGCAATCAGAATATCGTCAACGCCCGCAGATTACACATGCGCAGCGGGTATACTTTTTAAACGGCATCAATACACGTTATCCGCGTATTAAATAAATGGTTGTGTTATGGAACGGTATACGCTAACTTCAGTCTTGAATCTGATTCTGTTGACAGCATCACTTTCACTTTTTGTCTACATCCGGTGGTATTTTTCGACGTTGTCGAGCAATATCAGAAACCGGTTACAAACGAACGAGATATTCATTAGTATGTTCGTTGGCTTCTTCGCATTTTTTGTGATCTCAAATAAATCAATCCCGGCCTTTAATAGATACATGTTCTTTCTCAGTCTTGTCGCTATGTTTGTCGGTGCGTGTGTCATGTATCTAAGGCATTTGCAGAGTAAACAAAATCAATTTCCGAAAGCTTACGTGTTATTCCACAGCGGAAAGTTTTATAAAGGTATTTTGATACAGCACAAGCTAACGGAAAAAGACATTCTGAGCACACTGAAAATGCAAGGAGTAAATGACCTTGTCGATGTCGATACAATTGTGCTCGAAGCGAACGGAGAATTGACGGTCACGCTTAAGGAAGAGGTGAAGACAGCTGCATAAAAAAGAAACACCCGTGTTACCGGGTGCATCTACTAACAGGGTCTAATAAAATATTTGTTCTCTTAAAAAGATTCTCTTCTTGTTGTTGGTTTGAACTGTGTCAGATAGCGAATTTCTTCTTCCCGGTAAGGGGTGCCGTCTTGTCTGAAGATGTCGTGGAACCAAAGTGAAGGTTCACCATCGTACGTAACTGCCCATGAGTCCCACGCATAATTGGTTTGTGTTTTGCCGGCAACCAGGCCCCAGCTATAGCCACTTACGTTGTATTTTCTAAAAACGGGCAGGATGCTTTCAAAAGTATTGTTGAAGCCGCGCGCCATGTACTCTGTGCACAATATGGGACGATTAAATCGCGACAGTTTTTTAATTCTGCGCTCCATTTCTTCCGGTGATTCGTAGTTATGAAAAGTGATCACATCCGAAGCTTCGAGCATAAAACGATCAAGTTCTTTTACTTTCATCTCGCACCACTCCCCGATCCAGACACCCGATGTCAGCGGCTGACACGGATTCATTTCACGTGACCAGCTAAACACTTTTTTCAAAAGCGCTAGTGCGAGATGCGCCTTATCGGTTGGCTCATGTGCACCATACGAAGCTGCGTTGGTATTACATGGCTCATTAAAGAGATCCCAAACCTGAACGCGTTTATCATTTGCGAAATGACCGATGACTCCTTTTACATACGACTCCAGCTCACCGTGGCGCGATACATCCTTTAGGATTTCAAGACCCGGGCTTTGCAGCCAGCCTGAGTTATGCACACCTATTTTATATTCCCGCTTACCCGGTGCCGGAAAAGGATTCCAGACAGAGTCAAAGAGAACAAACATGACACCGATCCCGTGCGAGTCTGCAATTTTCAGAAACGTTTCCATTCGTATAAGCAGGCCCTGGGAGTCATGTTTCCAAAGAAGGTCATGAAGAAAAACGCGGATCGAATTAAATCCAAGATTAGCGGCCCATCCAAGTTCGCGATCAATAGTGATCGGATCAAACGTATCCTCCTCCCACATTTCAAGTTGGTTCACCGCAGTGGAGGGGGCATAGTTACATCCTAAGAGCCAACCTGTTTCTTCGTACCATTTGTTGGCCTTTTCCTGAGTCCATTGTCCTGACTGAAGCTTGTCTAAATCAACAGTGTTCTTCATATATGTCCAGTATACTGACTGGGACAGAAAAATTGTTATGTTATGAAGTGAAGTAATTGGTGGGGTTATTATTACTTCGATTAGCAGAACAAAAATCCGGAAATCTGGATCGCACAACAACTTGCATTCACGGGCAAAAATGCTGAATGTAATGTTTTATGAACTTGTTTGGAATGAAACCAGCCATACAGCTGAAAATGCGTACTTCAACGCGGATATCGTGAGATTTCTCACACGCAGATACGCAATCTAAAATGTCAGATTAATTTCCTTTTGTTACATGTGGGACTAGCCGTTGACAATTTCGCCCCCATTAGGGTGAAGTATCTGGCCGGTCATGTACGAACTATCATCAGAAGCAAGGAACAAATATGACGGCGCCACCTCAGCTGGCTGGCCCGCCCTTTCCATTGGTACGTCACTTCCAAACTGCGCGACTTTCTTTGGCTTAAAGGTAGAAGCGATCAACGGCGTCCAAATCGGACCGGGCGCAACCCCATTCACACGTATACCACGCTTGACAAGATTAGCCGCGAGACTTCGCGTAAAGCTGACGATTGCCCCTTTCGTAGAAGCATAATCGATCAGGCCGCCACTTCCGCGATACGCAGTAACGGATGTTGTGTTGATAACGGCTGAACCTTTCTTCATAAAAGGCAAAGCTGCCTGAGTTATCCAGAAATAAGAAAAGATGTTTGTCGAAAATGTTTTAATAAGTTGATCAGCGCTGATGTCTTCAAGCTTTTCGCGCTCATAATGAATAGCTGCGTTATTGACAAGGATATCAATTCGCCCAAACTCTTTGATGACTTTATTTATCGCCCGCTCGCAGTTTCGTTGTTTGCTAATATCAGCGGATATTAATTGACAAGTGCGACCGTGACTTTCGATCATGGCCTTTGTTTCCTCAGCGTCCTTGTCTTCAGAAAGATAGATAATCGAAACATCGGCTCCTTCTTGTGCGAAAAGAACGGCCGCTGCGCGGCCAATGCCGCTATCCCCGCCAGTAATAACAGCGATTTTGTTCAATAGCTTTCCAGCAAGCATTTCTTTCCGTTCCGAAATTGGTGAAGGTGTCATTTCTGACTCGAGTCCAGGTCTCCTTTGCGCCTGTGGCTTGCGCACCGGTCTTTTCTTTCCACCTTTTTGCATAACTTTCTTTTAAAGAATAAATAAATCAAAACGTGTTCCCGCTATTCAATACAATGCTCGTTCAATAAAACGGGATTGGCCTCCAGTTTCGTTTCAAAAATCAGCCGCGAGGGTTGTTTCCACCAACCGGGATATTGTTCAGCCGGATGAATAAATTCAGGATCCTGTGAAAGTTGCCTGAGATAGCTCGCTAACGGAGTAGCTACCAGTTCGCCATCGCGCAAGCCAAACGCTCCTGCTTCATAATCACCGCCGTCTACCGTTAAGAGTCTGTTCCATCCGAAAGATCCCATCATAGCCCAGGCTGTTATTGCGCGGATATCAACTCCGAGCGCCATCAACTGGCGACAGGTATTGCGAATTTCGGCAAACCATCGGATCTGGTTTTCGTGATCACAATTAATGTGCACTTCCGTGATTGCGATGGGCAGGTGATAGCGGTCCCACACCTCTTTGATCAGCACAAAAGCGCCTGAGTCAAAATCGTGTTTGACGCGCAATGCCTCCACATCGGCGTAACGATGGCGATGGTTGTGGCCGTGTCGTTCGGGTGGATATTTATCAATGTTTTCGTCAAGATATCTTTCTGAAGTGGGATAGTAATCCAAACCAATTATATCGGGCGAACATGGATTATCAACAAAAAAAAATAAATCATTTTCAGTGGTCGCGTACTTTGTGAAGTACCACCATAAAGCATGACCAGGCTTTAACTTTCCGCAGAGAATATCAAAAGTCAGCCAGCGTCTTTCGTTCTCGAAATCGGCCTGGTATTTCATAAGTGGTGTGCTGTAAATCTTTGCAAGATCCTCCGTCTGAATAAGCTTAGCATCCGGATTAATCTGCCGAATCGCTTTCATCGCAAGTACAACGCCCTTCAGTTCATTGAGTAATATTTTGACAAATGCGCTGTCATTTCGTTTGTGCGGAAACCAAAGTCCATATAACCCGGAAAACCGTGCAGTGGTGAGCGGTTCATTGACAGGCGTGTAATATTCCACCCACGGAAATTCAGCCGCGAACATTTTGGCGAAGGATGCCAACCGAAGTGGAAATGTTTCGTTGCGAACTTCAGCATATCGGGGCCCGCTACCGTGATGTACAAGTCCTGCGATAGGATTTATCTTTCGTCGGCGAAGCGCATTTAACGCAATTGCCGTCTGTTGCCAGCTAATGCTAGTATTCAATGACGGCTGCAGCCGCTCCCAAATGACAGGGTACCGCATGGCGCGAACTGACGTTGACGCAAATGCTTCGATATCACTTTCAATTCGATTATAATGTCCTGCGTATTGGAGCTGATCGAAATATCTGTTATTAACTCTGTTGAATGAACATTCAATCCCACCCCATAGCTCAGGTATGTTGGTAAATTTTCTGTCCATTAGCTTGTTTTTCGGGCTGTTGTTGTTGCGATATTTTGTCGAATAATGTCAAAGACTGTGCAATAACCTGATCCATGTTGTAGTACCTGTAAGTTCCGAGCCTGCCGCTGAAATAAATATTCGTCATTGTGGCAGCCAGCCGCTGGTACTTCTTGTAAATCTCGGCGTTTTCAGGACGTGGTATGGGATAGTATGGGTCACCTTCGGCCATTGGATATTCATAGACAATCGTCGTTTTGCTATGTTTTTGACCGGTAAGATATTTAAACTCTGTTGTGCGTGTGTAGGCTTGCTCGTTCGGGTAATTGACGGTGCCTGTCGGCTGAACGACGTCAGCGTCGTGTGTCTCAAACTTAAATTCTATCGACCGGTATGGTAATCGTCCGTAGCAATAGTTGAAATAACCATCGATAGGACCAGTATAGATCATATTCTTGTAAGGGATCACATCTGCAATTTCCCGGAAGTCGGTGTTGAGCATCACTTTAATGTTTGGATGTGATAACATTTTGCGGAACATTCGCGTATAGCCATACAGTGGCATCGTTTGGTATGTATCTGTGAAATACCGGTCATCGCGGTTTGTTCGTGTTGGAACACGCGCGGTAACCGAAGCATCAAGCTCTGAAGGATCAAGGTCCCATTGCTTGCGCGTGTAATTTTTGAAGAATTTTTCGTAAAGCTCCCGTCCCACCTTATTCACAACAACATCCTCAGAAGTTACAACGCGATCTTTTTTCTCTGCGCGAGATTCGAAAAACGCTTCCACTTCGGTCGCATTCAAACTTAACCCGTATAATTTGTTAATAGTGTTCAGGTTAATCGGCATCGGTACAAGTTGCCCGTCAACACTTGCCAGCACCCTGTGTTCGTAAGGACGCCACGCCGTAAATTTGGAAAGGTACTCGAAAACTTTCTTTGAGTTTGTATGAAAAATATGGGGGCCGTATTTATGCACGAGGACACCGTGCCTGTTAAAATAATCATAAGCGTTTCCACCGATATGATCACGCTGATCTATAATCAACACTTTTCTATTCGCTTCACTGGCCAGACGCTCCGCAAGAACGCTGCCGGCAAACCCGGCACCCACTATCAGGTAATCAAACATATAATTGTTCTTTAACATTATTCATGCGCTGCTTTTCATTCAGCTTTCGTGTGATCAGGTACATCATCCGCTGCCATGTTTTGTCCCACGAATTTTGCGCTAATATGTCATCTACGTTTTCGAGCCATTCTTCACGTTCACTATTTGTAAGAGCAATCGCTGTAACTCTTACGAATTCCTCTGCTGTACCTGCAATGCTTACAAGCCCGTGTCTTCCGTACTGACGTAACACATCGATGATAGGCGTTGAAACCACAGGTTTGCCTGCAGCCAGATACTCGGGTGTTTTAGTAGGGCTTATGTATCGCGTTGATTCATTATGGGCAAATGGCATCATGGCAACGTCCCATCCTGAAATGTACTCTGGAAGCTCTGCATACTGCTTCATGCCGAGGTAATAGAGATTCGGCAGTTTCGGCAATGATTCGGGACTGATCTTGGCAAGTGGACCAACCATCACAAAACTCCACTCTGGCTTTCGCCGGGCAACAGCTTCCACGAGATCGAAATCCATACGTTCGTCCAGCACGCCGAAATAACCGATGCGGGGATGCGGAATGTGCGCCTGATCCAAAGGGTCTGTTGTATACTGACGTGCCTTGCTAAAATGCGCATAATCTATGCTGCTTGGAAATGCATGTACATCGGGATGCTTATGTTTTTTCGCTTCGTATAAGCTATACCCACCGGTAAAAACAAGATCTGCCTTTGTAAACAATTCATTCTCTCTGTCCTTCAACGATTGAGGTGCAAATTTGAACGCCGACAACTCGTCCATACAATCATACACGATGACCGTCGGGTTAAATTGATCGGTGATTGCAACGGCCATCGGCGTGTAATACCAGAAGAAATAACTGGTTATTTGCTTGTCGATAAATAATTTCGAAAGCAATTCCTTTTGAACTGAAACATTTACTTCTTCAGACTTCTCTCCAATGAGATGTGGAACGACAACAAACAGGTTTTCTTGTGGATTGTTTATCTCCAGAAAATTTTCTGTGGTCGCATCGAAGATTGACTCCTCGATAAAAAACGTTCTGAATTGTTTAGAGAATCTTGAAAGAAGATGCTGCGGTCTTTGATAAACAAAATTCCAACGGAGGTGAGAGAAGCAAACCAGGTCTGTAGAAGTCATATTTGGCATAGGAAGTCAGTATTATTTTCTGGCTGAAAGCTTGATATTCTCGTGCCAGTACGATTGCCAAAATTTTACCTACGAAATGTTTTCTCAAGCTCGGTTGTGGGTAGTAAAATACCCATGCAAGTGCGCCCAGTTTGGGCATTTCGAAGCGGCTGTTGGATATACATGGATCCGGGAAGGACGATGTGGCAACGTTCCAGGTACGCGCAAACAATCAGTCATAAAAAAGGCTGCCCTGATTAAGACAGCCTTTGTTTTGAAATATTGCCAATTATGAATTTTTATTCTGGTCCTTAATTTTCTCTTCACACTGTTCAATCTTTTCCTTGTGCATTTTCAGATGAGGGAGTGTCTTACTAGCCAACGCTTTTACTTCCGCGTCTTCACTTTTCTCTGAGCGTTTCTCAAATTTATCAATTGACTTTTCGTGCATGTCCTTCACTTCGTCAAGCCATTTCTTGTCGAAATCTTCAGCTTTCTCCTCACGAAGGTTCTCCATCTTGCGGACAGCTTCATCCTCCGGCTCTACGGGAACGCTGATCGACTTTGCGCTTGCCAATGCTTTCAATTCGGTAAGTGTCTTTGTGTGCTCCTCTTCGAGCATCTGCGCCAATTTCTTTACCTCCGGGCTGGAAGAACGCTCACTTGCAAGTTTTGCCAACTGGATTTCAGCGAGATTCGATGCGACAGCGTTTGCGACAAAATCTGCATCCTTCTCCATGCTATTGTCTTCTTCAAATCTTTCCTCGTTTACGTCTTCGGCAACTTCATTGCTGTCCACGTCTTGCTCTCTGCGTGTCTCATTACAAGAATAGAAAGCAAAAAGGGAAGCGACTGTCAATATTTTGAAAATGCGTTTCATATTACTTTTGGTTTTTGTTCGCGTTCCATTTAGGAAAAATTGTTCCAACCGTCTGGCGATTTCAAGTCCCTCATTTTCAATTCAGTATAATTTGGTTTACGTAATTGTGGATGGGTACTTTATTACCCAAGAGATTGAAAATCAATACTTTCGGTAACCAGCCAAGGGTTGCCGGGCATTAGAATTTTTGGTGAAAAGCAAAAATGCATGCATGGCCATCACACGCAAAACAAGCATCAAAAGCAAGTCTCCGCTGAGTAGTTTGAAAAAAACTGCAGGTCGCTTCAGGTCTGTACGCGGTGCCGGCAAAGAAAAATTCAGGCATTACATTTCACCGATGCTTGCCACGCTGCATGACGAAGCATTTGATGACTCCGAGTGGATCTTCGAGGTCAAGTGGGATGGTTATCGCGCTGTGGCCGAGATTGGGCCAGAACAGGTGAAGCTATATTCAAGAAACGGCCTCTCTTTTGAGCTATTGTATCCGCGAATAGTCAGCGCGTTGCATAGTCTAAAGGAAGATGTTGTCTTAGACGGAGAAATCGTAGTTTTCAATGAACGAGGCAAGCCAGACTTTCAAAAACTTCAACAATACGGAGACAATCAGTCGGCTTCAATCGTGTACTACGTTTTTGATTGCCTTCGGTACCAGGGTAAAAACATTACACATTTACCGTTGGTTGACCGAAAAGAGATTGCCCGCCGCGTCATTGGAGAAAGTCCAATCATCCGTTACTCGGAGCACGTTATCGGCAATGGTGTCCAATTCCTAAAAGAAATGGTTGCGAATGATCTTGAGGGAATGATTGCTAAACGCTCGGATAGCCGTTACGTTGAAGGTAGCCGATCGCGCGATTGGTTAAAGATCAAAAATCACAATACACAGGAAGCCATTATTGCGGGTTACACCCAGCCCCGCGGAAGTCGGAACTATTTCGGTGCACTGATACTTGCCATATGGGATAAGAATAAGTTGCGTTACATCGGTCACACCGGAACAGGATTTACACAGAACACCTTAAAAAATCTGTACTCGCAGTTTCAACCGCTCGTTACCCCAACGTCTCCTTTCCATTCTCGGATACCTGTAAAAGCAGGCGTAACATGGGTTAGACCCGAACTTGTGTGCAATGTGAAGTATACGGAACTAACAGCAGACGGAATTATGCGTCATCCCGTATTCATGGGGCTTAGAATTGACAAATCCGCTGGAGAAACAACAACGTTGGATCGCCCGGCAAAAAAAAATAACAATGGTGGTCAAACATTGGTGGAAGCCCCTTTGCCGGAAATACATGTTACAATTACAAACCGAAAGAAACTTTACTGGCCTGAAGAAGGCATAACAAAAGGCGACGTTATTGACTATTACAATGCGATACACAAACTTATTCTTCCGCATTTGAAAGATCGTCCACAATCTCTGAGACGAAATCCGAACGGCATTGCCGACGATGGGTTTTTCCAAAAAGATGCAGGAAGCAAAATACCACCGTGGTTGAAAACAGAAAAGTTGCGCGCAGAAAGCGCCAATCGTGATATAAACTATATCATCTGCAATGACGCAAGCACGCTGGCGTACCTGAACAATCTCGGGTGCATTGAATTGAATCCCTGGCATTCACGCGTCTCTAATATCGCTAAGCCAGATTACCTTGTGGTCGATATCGACCCATCCGACAAAACGTCTTTTGATAAAGTTATTGATGTCGCGAATGCCATCCATGGCATACTTGAAAAAGCTGGAGCAAAATCTTACTGCAAAACATCAGGCGCATCCGGACTACACATCTATGTGCCAATGGGTGGACATTATACCTACGAGGAAGTAAAAGCTTTCGCGGAGTTGGTGGCTATTCTTACAGAATCGGAACTACCAGATCTTACAACGACTGAACGTTCGTTGGAGAAACGCAATGGGAAGATTTATCTGGACTACGAACAAAATAAAAAAGGCCAAACCATCGCGTCGGTTTACAGCGTTCGCCCTAAACGCGGCGCAACAGTATCCACTCCGTTGGAATGGTCGGAAGTCAGGCATGGACTGCATCCTTCACAATTCACAATAAGGAATTCACAGAAGCGATTTGAGCGCAAAGGCGACTTGTTTGCCCATGTTCTCACTGCATATACAAACATTGATAAATCTTTAAAAAATCTTGGAATCTAAGTTTAATTAATATGGGTCACTTTAAATTGTCAGGCGCGAATCAGAACCAGGGAGTACTTACATCAGGAACAACCTTAAGTTATTGGATCGATTCAGTTGAGCCACTCATCTTTACTCCTCTGGATCATTCACTAAAAACCGAAACCGTTGTTATCGGTGCAGGCATATCAGGCCTCTCTGTTGCGTATTGCCTTGCGAAAGCTGGTCGCAAAGTGGTAGTTATTGACGATGGCCTTGTGGGCAGCGGTGAAACAGGACGAACAACTGCACATATTGTGAATGCGCTGGATGATCGTTACGCTATCATCGAGAAACGACTGGGTGAAAAGGACTCACATCTTGCGGCTGTCAGTCACACAGAAGCGATCAATTTTATAGAGCGGGTTTCCTCCGAAGAAAATATCGAATGCGATTTTCGTCGTGTAGACGGATATCTTTTTCTCCATCCGAGCGATAAGCTTCAAACGCTTGAAGATGAATTGCAGGCGACGCATAAAGCAGGCATTAGCACGGAAATGGTTTCAACTATTCCAGGGCTTAACGACAAAGGGCCGGCCCTGAAGTTTCCAAGCCAGGGACAATTTCATCCAATGAAATATTTGCGCGGCCTTGCGAATGCGATTATTGCAATGGGCGGCGAAATTTTTACCGAGACACAAGCTTCCGAAATCAAGGAAAACAAAGTTCAGGCAGGCGACTACACCATTGAAGCAGAACATGTTGTCGTTGCGACAAACTCTCCCGTCAATGATCTTGTGACGATGCATACAAAGCAACATCCGTATCGTACCTACGTCATCGGCGCGCTTGTGCCAAAGGGAAGGATCAACTATGCACTTTGGTGGGACACCGGTGATATGAAATCAAAGTGGGTTACAGATCCATATCATTATGTACGGATGCAAGCATACAACGACGAATTCGATTTGCTCATTGCGGGCGGAGAAGACCATAAGACAGGCCAGGCTGAGAAAGAAAATATTCCTGAAGAGAACCGATTTACAAAACTTATCGAGTGGACCCAGGCGAGATTTCCGATCAGTGATATCGTTTATCAATGGTCAGGACAAGTACTGGAGCCCGTTGATTGTCTTGCGTTCATCGGAAGAAACCCAGGTGACAAACATGTTTATATTGCCACTGGTGATTCGGGAAATGGAATCACACATGGTACGATTGCCGGAATATTGATCAGTGATCTGATTATGGGAAAAGAAAATCCCTGGGAAAAACTTTACAGCCCGTCGCGCATAACTGTGAAAGCCACAGGAGATTTCTTACAGGAAGTAGGTAACATGACCGTACAATACCTCGATTATCTTTCGCCGGGCGACATTCAGTCGATCAATCAATTGAAGATGAATGAAGGAGCAATCATTAATCTTGGAACAAAAAAGGCTGCGGTGTACCGGGATGAAAAAAATGTGCTGCATGCATTTTCAGCTATTTGCCCTCACCTTGGGTGCATCGTACAATGGAATGGAAGCGAAAAATCATTTGATTGTCCTTGCCACGGTTCACGGTTTACCTGTGAAGGGAAAGTTGTAAACGGGCCTTCCCAAGGGGATTTGAAACATATTGTGCTTAAGTAAAGAGAAAAATTAATACGTTTTTCAACGCTCGCGGAACACCTGGAATTATACCAGCCATGAACTGAAAAATGCTATCTTTAAGGTTGCTAACCCCGCCAACCTTGAAACAGCTTCATAGTGTTCTGTTTTTAGTATTCGTTTCATTATCTGTCTCTGCTCAACATTCAAAGGCCAGATACGGACAACTGGACCTCAGAAATTGGGACTTTCGTGATCGGGGTAATGTAGCACTTGAAGGCGAGTGGGAGTTCTATATGAGTCAGCTACTTTCTCCAAAGAATTTTTCGGATTCGATACCAAAGGATTTTGTCATTTTTCCAGATACCTGGAATGATGTTTCGAAAGGGCTCAAGCCAGGAAATGGTTTTGCTACTTACCGACTGAAAGTTCTTTTACCATCAGCGGAAAAGCTTTCACTCGAGTTGCCGCATTTTTATTCAAACTACCAGCTTTGGATCAACGGAAAGAAAGTTGCAGAAAATGGGAACGTTGGTAACACACCTGAAACTTCTTTCCCCGAATGGCGTCCGCAGACCGTAGCCATTCCTTTAGCAGACACGCTGGACATCGTCATTCAAATTTCCAATTTCCATCATGCAAAAGGCGGGATCCGCGAAAATATTCTGATTGGATTATCCGACAATCTCGCCACCAAGCGCGCCATATCGATGAACATGAACATTATCGTTGTAAGCGCGCTGATTGTTATTGCTTCTGTATTCATCCTGTTGTTCCTTTTTTTTAAATCCGAAAAAGCTGCCCTTTATTTCGCAGCACTCGCGATCACCTGGGCGATCCGGTCATGCTTTTCAAACTTATACCTGATCAATTCCAATTTTCCGCAGTTGCTTTCATGGGAGGCATCAGTGAAGATTGAATATCTGACGCTGTACGGAACAATGGTGTGGGCGCTGCTTTTTCTACACGCTCAATTCAAACAAGATGTTAGCTCAGTTTTCAAGTACGTCTTTGTTTCCTGTAACCTTCTTTTTTGCGTATTTACCATTGTCACAAGCGCAACACTATACACTCAGTTTCTTCCAGTATACCTTTCGTTCGCCTTACTTCTTTTGTTGTATATCTTATACGTAGTGATTCATGCAGTTATTTATGAAAGACCTGGGGTCTGGCTCATTGTAACAGCGATTGTCTTTGGGGTAATAATCTTCGGTTATGATCTCGGATCGTACCAGGGGTTATCTGATTATAATTCAATCCTGATCAATGCAGGTTACCTTCTGATCTTCCTTTTGTTAGGCTTCTCGATGTCAATGCAACTTGGATTTTTTAAACGCAGTAGCGCGCGAAGGGATGTACTAACGTACGACGACCTGTACGGAACAAGAAAATAATTATTTGATTACCTGCATCCAGCCCTTGCACGATGGGTGATCCTGAACACCTACTTCGAAGTAGTAAATACCGGCTGCAACATTTTCTGCACGCCAATCCTGTTGATAGTCTTCATTTTCAAAGACTTTTGTTCCCCACCTGTTATAGATGACGACCGAAGTCTTGAGGCCCGCTTCTGTGGACGTCAAGGTACGTTCACCATCTTTTGAACCGTAAAGAATCGTAAAGACATCGTTCCGGTCCGCCGTGGCAGAGGGCGTGATTACATTTGGCACATAGACCGAACCGAAAGGTACGTTCATTGTTTTTTCGAAAACACATTCCTCCCTGACCGCAACTAGTTTCAACGCATACGTGCCCGGCGTTTCATAGACGTGTACAACCCGGTCACCTTCGGCTTGATGGCCATCACCAAAGTCAAAGAACAACGCGTCTGCTGCGTTTAGGCTGTCCGTTAGATTAACTGCTTCTATTTGCGGATCTGAAAAGCAAGCATCGCCACGTGTAAATTCAAAGTCAGGAATAATTTTGGGGATGACCGTGATCACTACACTGTCATCTTCGATACATCCGTTGGCATCGACGACACGAACGTTATACTGAGTAGTTGCCACAGGCATGACTATCGGCGAAGCTTCGTTTGAACTAAATGTTCCGTCTGTTGTTGTCCAATGGTAAGTGGCCCCACCGGAGGCACGAAGCTGATAGGCAGAGCCTTCACAGAGGTTGTCGTCGTCATTAATAGCGATTTCACCATGAAAAATATTTACTTTCAAAGTAGTTGAATCCACGCCCTGACACGTCCCGGCGTCTATGGCGCGAAGCTTCACTGTATAAGTACCCGGCTGGTCAAAATAATGCTTAATAAACTCCTTCTTAGTTGTCGACAGAATTTCTCCATCACCAAAATCCCACTCATACAACTGACCACCTATACTAAGGTTTTCAAAAACCACGCTATCGGGAATGCAAATTGACTGAACTCCAGGATTTGAAAAATTCGTGGTATTGGTTCGTGCTAACGCGCGAAGCGAAGCCAGATCAAGTTTGAATGCAGCGTTGTTACAGTTTAAACTTTGATTCTGGTTAGACCAGGCACCATCCGTTGTAGGAAAATCGGAAAATGGACCTCCACATCCTGCACATACGGCATGATACACAATACCTTTTTTGTCAAAACGACTTGTTCCCCCGTCAACATGCGTAAGCGTGTTGGGTCCCCCTAGAAACGTCGCATAAAGAAATTGCGTACCTTCTGAAGTCATCACTAAAAAATAGAAATCATTGCCACTGGTTGTTCTTTGAATCGCATCACTCGTGGTAAATAATCCATCCGTTCCGCTTATCCACGAACCACGCGATGCGTTAAGGGCGCCGCCCCAGCCTGCCATAAAAAGGTTACCGCAGTCATTGACAAGAAATGCCGTTGGAGATATGTCAGGGATTCCCCTTCCTGCACCAAACACCGTTGAAAACTTCGTCGTCTGCAAATTGTTGGTAAATCGCTGAACAAATTGACCACTTCCCGGGCTGCTCGCCGCACCTGGCGTGACGGGAAAACTACCCGCCGTTTGCCCATAAACAAAAATGTCACCCTCGCTATCAACATCCACAAAGTAAACCTGGTCATACGCGGATGTCCCTGTAAAAGTCGCAGCGAGAATCGCCGTGCCGTCATGCGAAAGCTTAGCAACCCAACCATCAGCATCGCCGGCATGTTGTTCCTGGTATGCGCCGGGTGTCGGAATAAAATCCGAACTCATCGTACCGCCTCCAATCACAATGTTATTATCATGGTCGAACTGAATGGTATGAGACGCATCTGTTCCCGATCCGCCAAGGAATGACGCGAACACCAGTTCTGTCAAATCGTGATTAAGTTTTACTAAGATTGCATCGGTTGTGCCCCCATGATATTGTTCCTGTAGCCCATTCTTCAGCGGGAAGTCCTGTGAAGCGGTCAGCGACGCAACGTAAACATTGTCATCCTGGTCAACGATAACATCGCCGCGCAGTTCATCACCATAGTTTGTATTCAAACCTTCACCAACAAAATTGATTCCATCATTCGATGTTCCGCCCACAAATGTCGACGAAAGCAACTCAGAGCCGTCAGCACTGATTCTGCTTATGACTAGATCTGATCCGTCCGGGTACACAATGGCACCCATCACCGACGTACCCGGTCCAAAGTTAAAAGTCGGGTCAAAAGCGGCTGCAGATACAGGATAGTCTTGTGAACCCGTTGTTCCCAGCACCAACAATTCTGATTTGTTATTCATCACTAAACTGTGCGGACATTCCGAACCTGAACCTCCAAGATAGCTTGCGTAAAGTAGTTGCGAGCCAGTAGAATCGTACTTCAGAAGACCGATGTCATAATTACCACCGTAGGTTGTTTGAAATGCACCTGGTGTTGCAGGATAGGTACCGCTAAAAACGCCGGCAGAAAAATGATTTGTTATACCCGTAGAGTACAATGTTCCTTTTTCGCCGGGCGTGGCCGCACTCCCCCAGTTATCAGCCTCCGAGCCGGAGAATGTAGAGAATATCAGCAGTGGATCGATGATCAGCGGATAACATTTATCATATCCGGAAGGAAAGGCAAATGTTAAACGGCCGTCATGCAATCTAAACTCAGACAAAACTTCGATCTTTCTTCCTTGTATTATCTGATAAGAAAATGGTCTTCGCTCCACAATCTCACCGAGGCTTGTTACGACGTGGAGGCTACCGTTATCGAAATATAAATCATCGTGACCATCATATTCAAAAGCAATGGCGCCAGCATCAGCGCCTGGCGCAACAACGAGGTCATATTTGAGATTACCTTCAGATCCATAAATTTTCAGATCGACACCGGCATATAATGAAGTGTAAATCACACCTTCATACCCGCGAATATTTCCCGCCCACTTGCCAGGATCGTTACCAATAAAAAAATTGTAGTACTCAGCCGATTGCTGAAAAGGAACGAGTTCAACGTCCTCATTTGCACCTAAAAAATTAACATCGACGATATGATGACTCGTCAGGTATATTTCCTCAGGGTTGTCGGCGGCCAGGCTTTTGCCGTGGTGGCCGTTGGCTGGAAATGATCCGCTGAACATATATCGGATCTTACCACGCTCGAGTATGATGTTTCCTCCCGGAATAACACCAGCATATTCAATTTTCGACAACCATTGATTACGATTTTCAATAAATCTGAAAGGAGGCTTCGGGGCGCATGTTGTCGTAATCGACAATAGTATCAACAGTGCTGACGCAGCGAACCTGAAAAGCACAGGCATACAGAAATTTGTTTTTAAGGTGTTGGCTCCGAACTCCAAGATAAACAATTAAAATGTAATCAGCTCTCCTTTCGAAGCACCTGTAACGGAGGTGTATTAATGACCTCACGTGAATTAAACCACCCAATGAACATCGTGAGAAAGACAACACCAACAGCGATCAGGCTTAACTCGATCCAATCAAAAGCGAAAGTGATTTCGAAAAAGAACGTCGTTAATAGCCAGCCACCGCCAACAGACAGTATCATGCCGGCAAGTGCTGAGAAAAGACCGAGGTAAGCATATTCGATCAACGTAATCTTCGTAATGATGCGGGTGCGAGCGCCAACGGTTCTGAGCAACACGTTTTCTTTCATACGCACAAACCGGCTGTTGATAACAGCGCCTGCAAGAATTATAAGTCCCGTAATAAAACTAAACATCGCTAAAAACCGGATGATTAAGCCTAACTTATCGAACAATTCATTCACTGTGTTAAGTATCAGTCGCAAATCGATCAGTGAAACGTTCGGGAAATTAATAACAAGCGCCTGCTGGAAAACATTTGCCTGTGTTTGATTTTCAATGCGTGTAGCCGTTACGTAAAATTGCGGTGCATACTCCAGTACGCCGGATGGAAAAACGAATATGAAATTGGGAGGATCTTTTGGCCAGTCAACTTTTCGAACGCCAGCGATGAACGCTTTCATCGGTATACCTTGTATATCAAACACAAGTGAATCGCCAACCGATACTTCGAGCGTTTCCTCCATACCCTCTGAGATCGTCACCCATATTGAATCCTTTCCAGGTCTTAGTTCCTGAATCTCTCCGTTGACAAGCTCTTCTGACTGATGTAGCGAATCGCGGTAGGTTACGCGGTACTCGCGCATTAACGCCCAGTTTGGTATTTCGTCCGTCGTATCTTTTTGAATTGCTTCTATTGTTTTTCCTTTCAATTCATCAAGACGGCAGGTAATGATTGGCACCACCTGGTTGACGCTCAGATCATTCTTCTTTAACAACGCAAGAACATCTTCGCGCTGTGATGGCTGAATATCAAAAAGTATTGTGTTCGATTGATTTTCCTGTCCGGAGAACTCCACCTGACTCAGCAGACTTTGCTCTATGATGTTGAGTGTTGAAATAATAAATGCACCCAGACCGATAGTAACCATCAATACGGTTGTCTGGTTGTTCGGCCGAAAAAGATTCGAGAGCGCATGGCGCCACGCAAATGCAGCGTTGTGAGGAAAATATCTTCTCACCACATTCAACAGCACTACCGATAAGCCTGTTAGCAGCGCAAGCGCAACAAGCAAACCTCCCGTGAACAAAAAGCTTGTCAGCAAACTTTTGGTTTGAAAATAGACAAAGACAATCGGAAATAACACAATCAGGACAATGGCCGTGATCCGCATTTTTGAAACCGATCTACCGGCTTGAAAATCAGTCCGCAATACCGTTAAGGGCGGAACAAACCTGACGGCAACAAGTGATACAACCGAAAACAACAAGGAAATAATGGTACCGATAACCAGACCCAGTGCAACTGATTTCAGCGAAAGCGTGGCCTTCATTTCAAATGGAACAATTCCTTCCAAAAGGACAGGAATAAGTTGCTGAATACCGAGACCGACAAGAGAACCAATAATGCTGCCCGCAATACCAAGACAAAATATCTGAATGAAGAAAATATTGAAAGCCTGCCAGCCGGAAGAGCCCACGCATCTCAGAACGGCAACCTCCTCACGTTTCTCCCGAACGTAAATATGAACGGCACTCGCCACACCAATACACCCGAGTATGAGCGCAATGAATGCAAGCAATGAAAAAAACTGATAGATGGAGTTGAACCCTTCCCCCAAACCTTCCTTCCTCGCTTCAACTGTTTCATACGAGTAACCATCCTTCCGTAAGTATGGCTTTAGATCGTTTAATGCGCGCTCGGTCTCCTCAATTCCACTTGTTTTGATATACTGTTTGTAGTTAACACGACTTCCGCGCTGTACAAGATTTGTCGAATCGAGATCGCGCATCGCGATGTATACTGATGGCGTAAACGTCGTCATTATTCCGCCACCACCAGGAAGACGCGATACCACACCCGCAACATGGAATATGCTACTGCCGAGTCGCAGTGAATCGCCGGTGCTTACCTCAAACTGACTCGCCAATGATTCATCAAGCAGCGCATAACTTCCATCTTTCATTTTCTCATACGCATCAACGGGCTTGGTTTCTATGCTGCCGTAAAAAGGAAAATCACCCGCCAGGGCCACAAGTCGTATAAGCCGCGACTGCTTATTGTGAAGAAACAGCACCATGGAAGCCATGTCAGCTTCGGAAGCCTGCGGAAGTTTTAACGAGTCGAATTTTGCTAAAAGTTCATCCGAGAACTTTCGCTCACCATTAATGACAAGATCGGCGCCCAGCAACTCCTTTGCGTTGTTGTTGATATCATCCTGCAAGGAATTATTCATCGAGTCGAGCGCCACAACGGAGGCAATACCCGCAATAAGCGAAGCCATGAAAAGAAAAAGCCGCGAATAGTTATGTCGTGCGTCACGCCATGCCATTTTCCAAACCCAGCCGTCAGTTAAGATCGATCTGGTTCTTCGCTTTACTTTAATAATATACTCGATCATCAGCTAGTTGTTGAACGGAACGCCGCTTAAAACATCTTCAACCAACTTTCCACCCTTCATGCGAAGAATCCTGCGTGTTCGTTGTGCCAGTTCAAGGTTGTGCGTGACAAGCACCAACGTTGTTCCCACCTCCTTGTTCATACCGAACAGCAAATCAGTAATATGATCCGCATTCTCTCCATCAAGATTGCCGGTAGGCTCATCAGCAAAAAGTATCTTTGGATTCGTAATGAACGCACGCGCCATTGCTACCCGCTGTTGCTCTCCGCCGGAAAGCTGGCTTGGATAATGATGCAGCCGTGAGGCCAGACCCACGCGCGTCAGTAAATCCTTCGCTTTCGGCATCACGTTTCGCTCGCCCCTTAGTTCAAGGGGAACCATTACGTTTTCAAGTGCTGTTAGTGTTGATAGGAGTTGAAAATTCTGGAAAACAAATCCGACATACTGATTTCGGATGTAAGCCCGGTCGTCCTCACTCATTGCATTCAACTTAAATCCGGCGAGCGAAACTGTTCCGCTGCTCGGCACATCGAGGCCTGCGCAGAGACCTAATAGTGTCGTTTTTCCACTGCCAGACGGACCAATGATTGACATCGACTGGCTCTGCTCCACTTTAAAAGAGATACTGTCAAGTACAGTAAGCGACATATCAGCGGATCGATAAATTTTGGTAAGATTTTCTACTTCGAGTACATGCGACATGGTTTCTACAGTAACTGGTAACTTTTTTAAAGAATTTGGAGTTAAAATTGTTTTGGAATAATAATGAAAGTTAAACCCTTTACCTGCATGGTCGGAAAAAGTCTCCTGATTATTTCACTGGCGTTGATTCTCCAGGCTTCGCAAACACCTAAAGTAATTTTGTTTTTTGGCGACAGCCTGACCGCTGGTTATGGTCTTTCGACCACTGAAGCATTCCCGTCGCTGATTGAAAAAAGGTTGAATGGTAATGGGAAATCTGTGAAGGTTATCAATGCCGGTCTCAGTGGAGAAACGTCGGCAGGTGGTCTTGCGCGAATTGACTGGGTGCTGCGACAACCCATTGATGTATTTGTGTTGGAGCTCGGTGCGAATGATGGCTTGCGTGGATTGCCTATTGAACAAACGCAGAAAAATCTTGAAGGCATCATTGGGAGGGTGAGGGCCAAGTATCCAAAAGTAAAGATCGTTATCGCGGGAATGATGGTGCCGCCTAACATGGGGCCTGACTACAGTGAAAAATTCCGGCAGATATTTCCCGCAATCGCAAAGAAGCATGACGCTACTTTAATTCCGTTTCTCCTGGAAGATGTTGCTGGTGAGGAGCGATTAAACCTTTCCGACGGCATCCATCCGAACGTTGAAGGTCATAAGGTTGTGGCTAAAAATGTGTTCAGGATAATAGAACCCCTGATATAGGCATAAAAAGGAAAAAGCACCTACAACGTCTTTGCAGGTGCTTTAATAACTAAGACCCTCTCTAAGGGATGCACCAAGGTATATATTTTTTCTTGACCGTGAAAAAATCTTCAAAAAAAATTTTTGGGTGTGTCAAATTCACACATTGACCTAAATAAAAAGTATCCTCACAGGTCGGTATTTGCCAGTTAAAAGAAGCCATAAATAACGGGGCAAAGTCTTTAACAAAACGAAGGTTCCGATCTTCTAAACGGAGTCCTGGCGTGGAAAAGCCGCAAAACTACTCGAAACGCAGTGACTCGATTGGATCAAGTTTAGACGCTTTATGGGCTGGATAATATCCGGAAATCAATCCAACAAAAATACATACTCCGAAACCGGTAATTATCCACATCCACGGGATAAAGAACGATTTGCTCCCAAGAATGCTTCCAAACAAATTGCCTACAAGCATCCCGAGGAGGATGCCGAGCATTCCACCAAGCAAACAAACGACAATGGCTTCAACAATAAACTGCACCCTGATCTTCATTGGCGTGGCACCGAGCGCTTTTCTAACCCCTATTTCCCTGGTTCTCTCGGTTACGGAAACCATCATAATATTCATCAAAGCGATGCATGCTCCAAGCAGCGTGATAAAGCCGATGCCGAATCCCCCCGCCCGGAAGTAGCCGACAATCTCTTCCGTTCTTTCCTTTAAGGCCTGGCTACTCTCCAACTCGAAGGAATTTTCATGGCCGATCCGGTCACGGCGGATGGACCGCATTATCCCGGTTGCTTCGCCCATTGCGTATTCAAGCTGCGAAGGATCATTAATGCTAACCGTAATTTCATAAAAAAGCCCCTCTCCGTGCGCAAGCTGATTCGCAAGCCGGAGCGGGATAAAAACCATATAGTCGAAGTTTTCGTCGAACGATTGACCCTTTTCTTCAAGTACGCCAATGACCTGGAATTGCGTACCCAAAAATGATATTCGTTTGTTCAGCGGGTCTTCCTTATTCTTAAATAGCGTTTTATAAATCGATTGCCCGATCACTGCCACATTTCTGCCGTTTTCAACCTCGAACGTGGAAAAACCACGACCCTTTTCCATATTCAGGTTCTTGATGGCCAGGTAATTTTCGTTCACCCCGTTCACCTGAACGTTCGGGTTGGTCTTATTCGAGGCATGCTTAACCTCCGCAATCCCCGTAAGGTTGGCGTTCAGACTTACGATCGATGTCACCCTGTAGTCATCAACAAAACGCAAAACTTCCGACAGTTTAAGAGGCGGATGTATTTTCTGATTTACGCCCTGGGTTGATCCCCGGCGATATACCTTCGAACTGATGTCAAAAGTGTTTGAGCCAAGCGCGGACAGCCCGTCGCTAACCGATTTTTGGGCCGCGTCTATCGCTGTTAACACGCTTATTAATGCAGTGATACCAATGGTCACGATCAGGGCGGTAATAACAGATCGTAACAAATTCGTTTGAACCGACCTTAATCCTTCCCGTATATTTTCAGCTAAATTCATCCAGTCAAATTAGTGAGGCTTTTGAAACATTTAATGTGTAACTATACGTTGATAAAAGACACTGAAATGTTACACGCTGACAATAATTTTTGTTTGCGGGCTAATTTGGCAGCATTTTTTCGGGTGTTTCCCAAAATTGTAATAATAAGTTGATGTTAACGATGCGAGCGTCTGTTTTGTTTGTTTTGTTTTTTATTGCGGGGATGGCGAATGCCAATTCGATTCTCATTCCGATGGATGAAAAACAGACAAACCATTTGAAGGCTTATGGTATTGCTTACTGGATATTGCGTGCCGATACTGAGGTAGAATGGCTGCTCAATTACCGCGGTGGTAGTTTTATGTGCGACTTTCATCCCGCCATTCAAAACGAGCTTGTGGTAAGGGGAGTAACGTTCGAAATCATTTCCAGCGCGCAGGCAAACCAGATACTTTCGGAGATAGCCAGTCCTGCGTTGAATTACGATGTCATGAAGCTTGAAAAATATCCGCGTATTGCGGTTTATTCTCCCAAATCAAAACAACCCTGGGACGACGCTGTGACACTCGTGCTCACCTATGCAGAAATTCCATACGATGTTATTTTCGATGAGGAAGTAATGGCTGGTGTACTTCCGAAATACGATTGGCTGCATTTGCATCATGAAGATTTCACCGGACAATACGGCAAATTCTATGGACAATACAGCAACATGCCGTGGTACATAGAACAGGTAAAAGAATCGGAGGATCTGGCACGAAAGCATGGGTTCCACAAGGCATCGCAGTTGAAGCTTGCAGTTTCAAAAAAGATAAAGGAGTTCCTGGCGGGCGGAGGTTTTCTTTTCGCAATGTGCTCGGCAACCGATACGTATGATATAGCACTTGCCGCGGATGGCGTCGACATTTGCGAACGCATGTACGATGGGGACCCCGCTGACCCAACTGCGCAAAGCAAACTGAATTTTGACAACACCCTTGCCTTTACCGATTTCAGGCTTGTGCGTGATCCATATCAGTACGAATTTTCCGATATCGACAACCAGCCGGCAGAACGCGGCCTGCGGCAGGACAATGATTATTTTTCAATTTTTGAATTCTCGGCCAAATGGGATCCAATCCCAACGATGCTAACACAAAACCACACGCGGGTTATCAAAGGATTTTTCGGTCAGACTACCGGTTTCAAAAAACACCTTGTCAAACCGGACGTTGTGCTCATGGGAGAGAACAAGGAAATAAAGGAAGCAAAATATCTGCACGGTGTAATGGGCAAAGGCTTCTGGACTTTTTATGGAGGCCACGATCCGGAAGACTATCAGCACCAGGTAAATGAAGAGCCTACTGATCTGAATCAACATCCAAATTCTCCGGGCTACCGGCTGATCCTCAACAATGTTTTGTTCCCGGCAGCAAAGAAGAAAAAACAGAAAACTTAGATTGGTTTAACCTTCGCGGTCAATGCATTCGGTCGCCGCGCACATCCAGTGTCTTGATGATCTCCGCTTCCTGCTCAAGTAATTCACGCCAACGAGCTTCAACCTGCACGGCAGGAAGAAATTCTTTCGCAAGCGCCAGGAAATTTTTATAGTGACCCGCTTCCGACACCATCAGCTCGTAATAAAATTTTGAGAGATCTTCATCGCCGATACTTTTCCAGAGAATCTTAAAACGCTCACAACTGCGGGCTTCGATCAGGGCATTCATCAATAATCTTTCAACAAGTTGCTGGTCTCGGCTGCCGCCTTTTCTGATTACTTTCTCGAGTGCGGTGACATATTCATCTTTTCGCTGCCTTCCCAGGGACAGTCCCCGCTTACGCAATTCGTCAATCACCCTTTCGAAATGGCTCCACTCTTCGGCCACCACTGGCGTTAGCATGTCAACCAGTTTGTCTTTTTCCGGGTATAAAATGATAAGTGAGATGCACGACGAGGCTGCTTTCTGTTCGCAATACGCGTGATCAACGAGGATATCACCAATATTCTTTTCCGCTATATTCACCCAACGCGGATCTGTCGGTAGTTCCAGGCCAAGCGTGAATTTTTCCTTCGCTTCCATGAAAACTTAATCGTAAAACGACCAGTCAAAACCGAAATCCATAACGTTACGTTGCCCTGGATACCGGGGAGTCGCAAAGTATCCTGTTTGTGTAAACGCCTGGGTGAAGTTATGCCACTTCAAAAAGATCCGGGCTCGTTTGATCCTTGCATTTACAAATGCATCAAACAGCGGATACTCATTCACTTCAAAAGTGTCCTGATTGTAGAATTGTCTGATAGCCGGATCGTAGCCGGGTGCCAGATAAGCCGATCTCCAATGAACCTCGACACCGGTTTGAATATCCAGGTTTCCGTTGAAATGAATGCTCGAATAAGAAAGCTGCGTTGTTGCAAGCAGTTCGGGAACACGAATGGCATCATCATCATTCTTAAATAGCCGCGTGTAAACACCGTTTGCGGTCAGATGAAAATGGCGGAAAAATGTAAGTGAAAAGTATATCTCAGGTGAAACAATGATCTGATTGCCTGATGACTGAACTGGTAGAACACCAACCCTTCTTTGCCCATCAAACCCGTCAAGTTGAAAATTGATATATTCCGGCGCATAATATGGATTCGAAAACCATTGTTCGTTGAAACCAATAGAATCGTAATACACGTAATTTCTGAGTCGTTGAAATTTAACACCCGGTGAAAGCTGAATTACCTTTGACCGGTAGTGAAGTTTCCCACTTAGCTCGGTACTTTGGATCTGGGCGAAGTTACGGCTCCACGAGTGGTGGGTTCCAACATAATACTGATCCTGAAATCCTGGCTGATAAAGCAATTGTTTCGCCGACGCTTCAAACCACGGGCTTACAATATTCCCCTCGATGCGAAAATCACCGCGATCGTTAACCTCTGTCCAACCATTGATCACGCCTATTGAATCAAGCCAAAGCTCTATTCTTCCTCCCAGATAACTCTCGTCACCCTCCGATGGAATCTTCATTGTATTCGTCGTCGGTGTGGAATACCACATCTCGTAGTGGCGAATTGCATAATATCCGTTGTAGAATAATTTCAGGAGATTACCCTTAATCCCAACCTCGTTCCGCACGGTTTTGAACTTACTGTTATCCCAGGTGGTATCGCCGCGTAGATTAATTGCTCCATTAAAAAAATCGCGATCAGCATTGTACCGGTCCTGAAACCGCGCCTTTTGACGATACCGGTCGAAAATATGGTAAATCTGCAACGCGCGCCCTAGCTGAAACTGGTGACTGAAATGGAAATTCGATCGAAGATCGTTGCTCTCGGCCTGCGACAACCACACCTTTACGTTTTCATCGAAGTAATTTTTGAATGTGCTGTCGCCGGGATTTGTAAACCGAACACCACCGGTTTCTTCTGCGCGATGAAACATTCTCCGATAATTTGCGAATACGCGGTACGTACTGTCTTTCGTGTAAAATGAAGTGAAAAAATCATAGTAATTGCTCCTGGTATGGCGATCATTCTTTCCGCTTCTTATCGGTACCTGCTTATCGATATACAACCCGCGATAGTTGATACCAAAATTCCAACGTGAATTAATATTCCTGCTAAAGGTAGCCTGCGTGAATGAGCGCCCCACACCGCCAAGTACCAGTTTCATTTTCGAGTATGGCGACTTTGTGTCGAAATATTTTAGTCGATCAGCGTTCCAGTAAAGATCATACACGTCGAAGCCGGACCGGACGCCGATGACCTCCGGCGATTGATAAAAGACCGGACGGATAGCGGAACCGATGACACCCAGATCCTGGTAACGATAATTAAATCGCTGCACATAGTCGAATCTATGAAAGTTTTGGATGACCGTGTCTATCGGGTGAATAACCGGCCTGTTATAAAAAACGTCGTCCTCGTAATAGTACCTCGACGTTGTCGGCCCATACACCTGCTTTGTTGTGTCGTCTAGTATTCTTGATCCCTTCCCTATAGGCCGGTCATCGTTTCGAGGCTGTTGAATTTGACTTTCCGGTCTTCGAATTTCCGGCAACTGGCCCCTCTGCGCGCTAGCCTGTTCAACGCATAGAGTAAGTACAAACGTCAGGATAAAGAAATTTCTCACAAGCACGCGCAAAAATAGAAGATCGGATTGGGGATACACAGGAATACAGGAATTTTTTAGCTTGCCGTTCGCGGTATAATGTTCAAGATCATTTCATCAAATTCCTCGCCGCCTTTTATGAAAACAGTTTCAATGGGAAGGTAAAAACCAGGAACATCCTGTAAAGCTGCTATAAACTCCGGTTGAGATAGTTTTGCTGCATCCTTTTCCGTTGTCAGCACGACAGCATTTTCCTTTCGCGCAAAAGCGGCAATTTCTGAAACTTCTTTTTTTGAATAAATGTGGTGATCGTTGAATACTATATGCCGTACAACCTGAAAATGGGTGCGCGCGTAGGAGTCAAACGGTTTTTCATTCGCGACTCCTGAAACCAATACAACCTTGTCATGAAACGCCTGACTAGCTTCAATCGCAACCGGTAAACCGTAGCGGATGGTCGTGAAGAAAACAGGCTTGTCGGCGTATTGACGAACGGCTTTTTCAAACTCAAGCAATTCATCATCGCTCACATGATCCGGCGACTTAGTAACAATAATAGCATCGGCGCGATCTGCACCTTCCCGGGATTCCCTCAATCGTCCTACAGGTAAGAGGAAGTCCTGAAAGAATGGCCGATCAAATTCCGTGAGCAAAACCTGGAAGGATGGCCTCACCTTCCGGTGTTGGAATGCATCGTCCAGTATTATTACTTCAACTTCGGGTTTATCGTGAATTAAAAGTGATATCGCAAGTGCTCTCTCCTCACCTACGAACACAGGTATCTTACCATCGAATTTCCGATACACCTGTAAAGGTTCATCGCCAACAGTTTCAGCGGTGTCCTGACCGCTTACCACACGAAATCCTTTTGTTTTACGTCCGTAACCTCTGCTGAGGGTTGCTACGTTGTGCTGGTTGCGTAATGTTCGAACCATGTACTCTACCATCGGTGTCTTTCCCGTCCCTCCAACAGATAGATTGCCTATTGAAATCAACGGAATGTCAAAGGTCGCAGATGGTTTATAGCCAAGGTCATACAAGCGGTTGCGCACCGACGTAACGACATCGTAAAGGAGAGCAAAAGGGTAGAGCAAAAATCTCATGCGACTTGCAAAAATAAAATATTAACGCCAACTCCAACCATTTATGTCAGAACCTTCTGCGCTGGCGTGATTACCGAAATGCGCTAAATTGCATCATGAGCAAAATTCACGAAGTCATTGAATTCCTTGAAGCATTTGCGCCCAAACAGTATCAAGAATCCTATGATAATTCGGGACTACTAACAGGCGATCAATCATGGGAGGTTGCCGGAATTGTTGTAACGCTTGACTGTACGGAAGCCGTTGTCGACGAAGCAATCCGTTCAAAAGCAAACCTCATCGTCGCGCATCACCCGATAATCTTTAAAGGTCTAAAAAAGCTTACCGGAAGCAACTATGTTGAACGCACGATCATCAAAGCAATCCAGAATAACATTGCTATTTATGCCATACACACGAATCTCGACAACGTGCACACCGGCGTCAACAGGAAAATCTGTGAAAAGCTCGGCTTGAAGAATCTCGAAGTTATGGTGCCTAAAAAGGGATTATTGACCAAGTTGGTAACATTTATCCCTGTAAAGGATACTGAAAAAGTACTTCAGGAGATTCACGATGCCGGTGCCGGTCAAATAGGAAAATATAGCAATTGCAGTTTTCGTGTTGAGGGTATCGGTTCATTTAAACCTGACTTTACGTCGGATCCTCATATTGGAACGCCCGGAAAAGCCGAAGAAGTGCGTGAAAACCGTGTGGAAGTCATTTTTCCAAATCACCTGGAATCGCGGGTCATGAGCGCACTGCGAAAATCCCATCCGTACGAGGAGGTGGCCTATTATCTGACTCAATTATCCAATGATAATCAGGAAGTTGGATCAGGAATGGTTGGTGTTTTGGAATCGCCGATGGAGCCGATTTCCTTTCTGCATCATTTGAAAAACAGCATGGGTTTGGCAATGATTCGCCACACACATCTGGTCGACCGGTTGGTGACAAAAGTCGCGGTTTGCGGTGGGTCCGGAAGTTTCTTGTTGCGAGACGCAATTAGCTCAGGAGCACAGGTTTACATTACCGCCGACTTTAAATATCATGAGTTTTTTGATGCGGAAGGACGAATTATTATTGCCGACATCGGGCATTACGAAAGCGAGGTTTATACGAAAGACCTATTAAAGGAGGTTTTGATAAAAAAATTTCCTACTTTTGCGATCTATTTTTCAAGTACTCTCACGAATCCAATAAGTTACCTGTAAATAATGGAAAATCAATCAGTTGCACAAAAACTCGAAGCACTAGTAAAACTCCAGTCCATTGACTCAAAGATTGACGAACTAAAGAAACTGAGAGGCGACCTGCCCGATGAAGTGCAGGACTTGGAAGACGAGATTGAGGGATACAAGACGCGCCAGAACCGATACGAAGCAGAATTGAAGGACTTCGAAGACGCAATTAAAAAGAACAAAGAAGGGGTTAAGGAAGCGGAGAAACTGATTAAGAAGTACTCGGAGCAGCAGAAAAATGTGAGAAACAACCGTGAATTTGATGCCATCACGAAGGAAGTAGAGCTACAGGAACTTGAAATTCAGATTTGCGAGAAGAAGACGAAAGAGGCAAAGGACCAGATCCAGGCGAAAAAGGACGAGATCGAAAAGACCAATACACTGATTGCTGAGCGCAGCGAACATCTCCAAAACAAAAAGGACGAACTCCAGGGCATCATGTCCGAAAGCGAAGAAGAAGAAAGAAAACTTCTTGGCGAACGTGAAAAAGCAACAAAAAAGATTGAAGACAAGCTTTTGAAATATTACGAAAGACTTCGTGGAAGCCTTTCAAATGGTCTTGCTGTTGTACGCGTGGTACGTGGTGCAGCCGAAGGTTGTAACATTGTAATCCCTCCGCAAAAAATTGCTGAGATCCGTGAGAAGAAAAAGATTGTGATTGATGAGCACTCTGGTCGTATCTTAGCTGATGTTGACCTGGATTCATTGGATGAAGGTGATAAGCCAAAAGCAAACAAAGCTCCCGTTCCTGCGCCTTCACGCAGAAAGAAAGTTGAATAATCTGATTTTTGATATCATAAAAAAGACAGGCATCATTGCTTGTCTTTTTTTTTCTCAGCACGCCAGTGCGCAAAACTTAACGTTCACCGTGCGCCAGGCGCAGGCGTATGAACTTGCGTTCCGCTTAGATACCGAAAGTGCGAAGACGCTTGTCGGAACGCAGCTGCCTGTCGACCTGTACATCACTTCGCTCGCCGAAACAATTGAATTGCTTGTAACCGAACGTGATGACCTTTTCAATTTGTATGAAAAGCATTTCTTTGAGAGACAGGAAAAAAGACAAAAGTACGTTTCGGCCGAAGACATTTTTCTCCAGGCTGAAATTCATCTTCACTGGGCATTCGTTTACCTGAAATTCGGGCATGAATTTGATGCGGCGATGACTTTGCGAAAAGCTTACCGAATTGCTGAATCATGCAAAAAAGAATACCCTGACTTCTTACCAATTAGAAAAACATCGGGCTTACTACAGATCATGATCGGCTCCGTTCCCGACAAATACAGTTGGATACTTTCATTGTTTGGCATGCAGGGATCGGTGGAAGCGGGATTGGCGGATCTCAGGCGCATCAGCGAAACGGATTCTCCCATGGCCTTTGAAGCCAAGCTCCTGCTTGCCTTGCTCAAAGGTTTTATTTTCCAGCAACCTGAAAAGGCCATGCCTGAAATTTCGTTGTTACTTTCTTCACATCCGAAGCACAAGCTTCTGTTGTTCTTAGCTTCATCAATTGCGGTAAAGAATTTCGAAAGTGAACAAGCTGAAAAATGGCTCGACCAGCATGCAGACATTACAAATGGCTTACCGTTACATTATCGACATTACCTTCATGGAGAAGTGTTACTCCACAAAGGCGATTATTCAGCGGCGATCAATGCATATGAAAATTTCCTGCGCCGCTACAAGGGAAACAATTATATCAAGGATTCAAATTATAAAATCGCTGTCTGTCATTACCTGGCTGGTAACCGCGAAGAGGCATTGAAACAATTTGAGGTTGCGCAAACAGCGGGTATTGAAAACACTGAAGCTGACCGGTTTGCGGCTAGAGCAATGGCCCAGACGGAATTACCAAACATACCGCTTTCAAAAATCCGATATTTTACAGATGGAGGCTATTACGACAAAGCGCGCGACGTCATTGATCAGTACGCTGCCAATGATTTTGCGACCAAGCATGATCGGGTCGAATACCATTATCGCAAAGCGCGCCTAGCCCATAAACAGGGTAAGTCTGACGAATCGAAACAACTGTATGAAAAAACAATCTCCGAGGCTGGCGATGAAACCTGGTACTTTGCGCCGAACGCGAGTTTGCAACTGGGATACATTTACCTGGGAGAAGGAAATGAAACTGTGGCGGTAAGATATTTTGAAAAAGCTATCGCCTATCGAAAACATGCTTATAAAAACAGCATTGACAGCAAGGCCCGATCTGCGCTGGATCAGATCAAACGCAAGTGATCTCTGTCATTGTACCGTTCGACATTGAAAAATGACCCAGTATAGTTAAGAACATAAAGACAAAGGTTCGCGTGATCGAATAAGTCCATGCTTTTCAGCGGATAATTGAGCAGCAAACACAACAGGATCCTGATGGCCCTTCCGTGCATACAAATGAGAATTGTCTTTTCACTATCATTCTTCATGATGTAGTCGACTGCTGGCTTCATTCTTACGAGTACATCGTCAGGACTCTCACCTCCATCAATACGCATACTGGTAAGGCCTCGGCGCCATTCGTTAAGCATGTGATGATAGTAAGCATCTTCTTCGATGGTTACGCGTTGCCCTTCTTTGGTTCCCCAACTGATTTCATTTAGCCCCACCAGTGCATCGTGGGGAATTCCTATGTCGATGAATTGTTTAACGGATTGTTTACTGCGTTTCAATACCGACGTGTAAATCTTATCAAACGGCACATGCTTATATGTATCGAAAAATGCCTGTGCCTGTTGGCGGCCACGATCATTTAGATCGGTGTCTACCCCACTGCCCTGAACAATATTTCTTAGGTTAAAATCGGTCTGGCCGTGCCGGATGAGGTAAACTTTTTTAGTGGTCAATTTTGATTAATTTTAGGCCCTCCTGACACGGTAAAGCAGAGCCCCGTTCCCTGAAAAGGCAGCGCAAAAATAACTAAATAGTTGGTTCAGGCCAGTCAGCAAACAGAACCGGACGAGATGTCAATATTCACACAAACGATTACAACCGAAGACCTGAACAAACTTTCGCGAAACACACTTTCGGATCTCATTGGCATCGAGTTTACCGAAGTCGGTGATGACTACCTCGTGGCCAGAATGCCGGTAGACGAAAGAACACGACAACCCTTTGGATTATTGCACGGTGGCGCTTCCGTTGCGCTTGCGGAAACAATGGGCAGTGTTGGTGCGATGTGCTGCGTAGATATAACCAAAGAGTATTGCGTGGGTCTCGACATCAACGCCAATCATGTGAAAGGGGTAAAAGATGGTTTTGTGAAAGGCATTGCAAAACCGCTGCATATCGGTAAGCGGACACAAGTCTGGGAAATCCGCATTACAAATTCGCAGGATGAACTTGTTTGTATCAGCCGCATTACGATGGCTGTAATTGATAGAACGAAATAAGTGAAGAATGAATAGTATAACTTCGGTTTCCAGAAATCTGGTATCAGAAACTGAATTCCTGGAAATATTAACTTCTTACGCAACAGCGAATGATTTCCCGTTTGCACTATGGCGTCTACCCGAATCGCCGACAAAATACTTTCTGATCGCGAATCAGCACCGTCACCTTAGCAGTGAAGATGCTATTGAGGAACTTCCAACAGGTTTCATCTTCGCACCGTTCGACCGTGCAAGACCTTCGGTCTTTCTACCTGCGAATTTCCTTTTCTCATTCGAGGACGGAAAAATAAACGTTGATGAGACCCCACTCGGTGCCCGTTCATTAAATTGGTTTGAAACTGAATTTCAAAGCCTGAAAAAGAGCACTGGTCCGAAAAAGTACGCATCATCTCACTGCGATACGAAGAAACTGTGTCCTGATTATTTGAATCTTGTCAATCGCTGTATTAACGAAATTGAAAAAGGAACACTCGAGAAAGTTGTGCCTTCACGCCAGCACGTTGTCGATTTGCCCGCAGGCTTTGATGTGATCGAGACCTTCGAAAAAGTTTGCGGCCGCTATTCTCATGCACTCGTAAGTTTTGTAAGCATTCCGGGCACCGGAAGTTGGCTGACAGCGACGCCCGAAACGCTGGTGACCGTTGAGCATGGGACCATCTTCAAGACCGTGGCCCTTGCGGGGACAAAGGCATACACCGAAGGCGCTAACCTCAAGTCAATCGCCTGGACCCAAAAGGAAATCGAAGAACAAGCTTTGGTTGAACGCTACATTATCAGTTGTTTTAAGAAAATCCGGCTGCGCGAGTATGATGAACAAGGACCAAAAACAGTTGTAGCCGGAAATCTGATGCATCTGAAAACAGATTTTAAAGTGGATATGAAGGCGGCAGGGTTTCCGCAACTTGGAAGCATCATGTTACAGCTGCTTCATCCAACGTCGGCGGTATGCGGTATGCCCCTAGAGGCTGCTACCGAATTTCTGAAACAGCACGAAGGATATGACAGATCTTTTTATGCCGGCTACCTTGGACCGGTAAACGTTAACAACAACATTCATCTATTTGTGAATCTCCGCTGCATGCAATTACTTGATACGAAAGGAATCTTATACGCGGGCGCAGGTGTAACGATTGACTCGGTTCCAGAAGAGGAATTTGAGGAAACCGAAATGAAGTTTAACACATTACGCAACGTGATTCTTTAATGCATTATCAGCCAATTTTTGACATTGCCGAACTCTGCGCTCTAAAAGGAGTAACAGAAACTGTGCTGTGTCCCGGGTCACGTTGCGCCCCACTTACACTTGCATTTACACGTCATCCGAGAATCAATACAAGGACATTCAGCGACGAACGCAGTGCTGGATTTGTGGCGCTTGGCATTGCACAACAGAAGCAACTGCCGGTCGCTATGATTTGTACATCAGGCTCGGCGGCTTATAATTTCGCACCGGCTGTATCGGAAGCGTATTTTAGTGAAACCCCGCTGATCATTTTTACTGCAGACAGACCTTCGGAGTGGATCGGTCAGCATGATGGCCAAACGATCTTCCAACCTGATATTTTTGGGAAGCATGTAAAGAAATCTTTCCAACTTCCACAGGATTACGATCACGCTGATAGCAAATGGGCGATTAACCGTATTGTCAACGATGCTATCAATCTTGCTCAGCAGGAGCCGAAAGGTCCGGTTCATATTAATACACCATTCCGGGAACCGCTCTATCCGCAAAAAGAAGAAAAGACAGAATATTCAGGCCCGGTCCGAACGATTGATTATCATAAAGGAGAAAACTATATCTCATCAGCTGTAGCGGATAAGATTCGCGAAGGCTGGACTTCGGCGAGCAAAATTCTGATTGTAGTCGGGCAACAAGATTACGACGCTATTTTGCATTCTGAGATTGGCCGGCTCTCACGGACTCATAAAATCCCGGTGGTATGCGACATCATTTCGAATATGAACGAGGATGAGTCTTTTATTACACATTCCGATTTGTTTTTAGGTCAGGCAAGTGACCAGGTAAAAACAACCCTCCAGCCAACCTTACTCATTACAATGGGAAAGTCGCTGGTTTCTAAAAATCTAAAACTATTTCTCCGCAAGTATCCTGCAAAAGCTCATTGGCATATTCAGTACGCCGGGCTCGCGTCGGATCCTTTCAAAAATCTAACTGATGTATTTGCTGCATCGCCAACAAGCATAATCCGGCTTTTAAATGAGATTCTGCCGGCGGAGACATTTGAATCCCAAAAGCAGTTCAATTTTCAGAAGCTGTGGGAGATTGAGGAACGGCGCGCGACACGCGCGATCAATGAATTTTTTCCACAGGACAAACTCAATGAAATAGAAGTTGTCAAGGAATTATTATCCGACATTCCGGACAATTGCAATCTTCACCTCGCCAACAGCATGAGTGTTCGATATGCAAACTTTATAGGCTTAAGCACCGGTCGTCAGAAAAAAAAGAATATTAAGGTTTACGCCAACCGCGGAACAAGCGGCATCGACGGCAGCACAAGTACCGCCATTGGCCATGCACTGTCTGCTGACGTAATTAATATTCTGATTACCGGAGATGTTGCATTCTTCTATGACCGGAACGCTTTCTGGCATAACTATGCATTACCTAATTTGCGCGTACTGTTGCTTAACAATCACGGGGGCGTCATCTTCAATATGATTGATGGACCGGCGTCACAACCCGAAGCGGCAGAGTATTTCATCACGAACCAGCGGCTAACGGCCGACAAGTTATGCGAGGAGTTTAACTTCGAGCACTTAAAACTCGATAGCAAACGCAAGCTTCGTAATTATATAAAAAGTTTCTTCGAGCAGGACGGACGGACGAAAGTTCTGGAAGTGGAAACCAATGTTCACGTCAACCGTGAAATATTCGACAACCTAAAACTGAAAATAAAAAATAGCTATGAATCTTAAATTTCCGTGGCAACCAATCAAAGAATACAAAGAGATACTTTTTCATAA
This sequence comes from Chryseosolibacter sp., assembly GCA_035628595.1. Lineage (GTDB taxonomy): Bacteria > Bacteroidota > Bacteroidia > Cytophagales > Cyclobacteriaceae > Chryseosolibacter. The sequence goes on along the minus strand of DASPJN010000017.1, from coordinate 43,383 downwards.
GTACGATGGTATAGCGCGCATCAGCATCAACCGGCCGGAGGTGCATAACGCATTCACTCCGCTGACGGTGCAAGAAATGATCGACGCGACAGCGATCTGTCGCGAGGATGAGGATATTCGTGTTATCGTTTTCACCGGTGAAGGCGGAAAGGCTTTTTGCAGCGGCGGGGATCAAAGCGTTCGCGGACACGGCGGATACGTAGGTGATGACAAGATGCCACGTTTGAACGTTCTTGATCTTCAGAAGATGATCAGATCGATTCCGAAACCTGTAATAGCAGCTGTAGCCGGTTGGGCAATCGGCGGAGGTCATGTATTGCATGTGGTCTGTGATCTTACAATTGCAGCAGAGAATGCCCGGTTCGGCCAGACAGGACCAAAAGTGGGAAGCTTCGACGGCGGTTTTGGCGCCTCGTATCTCGCGCGTATTGTCGGTCAGAAAAAAGCGCGTGAGATCTGGTTTTTGTGTGACCAGTACGATGCGAAAGAAGCATTGGAGATGGGGCTTGTGAACAAGGTCGTTCCGCTTGAGATGTTGGAAGAAACATATGTTTCATGGTGCAGAAAGATCATTGCAAAAAGTCCTTTGGCCTTGCGTATGTTGAAATCATCTTTCAATGCTGAACTTGACGGACAAGCCGGGATTCAGGAACTCGCAGGTAACGCCACACTATTATATTATCTGAGTGAGGAAGCGAAAGAGGGTAAGGACGCATTTATGGAGAAGCGGAACCCCGACTGGTCGAAGTATCCGAAGTTCCCATAATTAACAAGAAACATTTTCAGCCCATTTTTCATCTGTCGTGATTTGCGTCACAAACAGATGCGTTGATGAGCTTATTCTCGCAGCCTGATGAGCAATGGTTACCCATATGAAAGCATTTCAATTAATCACCGCGAGGTAACCATTGCCAGTATCCTTAATGGAACTGCGAAAGCCAAGACAGACTTTGAACGAAGCACCTTTGAGTTCATGCATGCGTGGCTTTCAGGACAGGAGATGTTCACGATCCAGACGAGCGGTTCCACCGGAACACCGAAAAGAATTTCGATTCATCGGTCACAAATGATTACAAGTGCAAAATTAACAGGCGAAGCGTTGAACCTTCGTACAGGAACGAGCGCCGTCGTTGCTCTTGACACAAAGTACATTGCAGGCATGATGATGCTTGTCAGAAGTCTTGAACTTGGATTGAAGATCATCGCTGTTGAACCTGCCAGCAATCCGTTTAACAATTTTCCCGAGGGAATGACGATAGGCTTCACCGCCCTGGTCCCTTATCAAGTCCAACATGTGCTTGAGTCAAAACATCCACAAATACTAAACGCAATCTCAACGTGTATCATTGGCGGCGCTCCGCTGAATGAAAATATCGAGGGACGTGTACGATCATTCGCGCTTAACGCATTCATTACTTATGGAATGACGGAGACGATTTCGCACATCGCACTGAAGCGAATATCTCCGTTTCGTGAACAGTCATTCACATGCTTGCCGGAAATTTCTGTTTCGGCTGATGAACGAAGTTGCCTTGTTATTCAAGCACCCTATCTACATGAACCTGTGATCACGAACGATGTTGTTTCCATCTTTAACAATCATCAATTCGAATGGCGCGGGCGTTATGACAATGTGATCAATTCTGCCGGTGTAAAGATCTCACCTGAATTACTTGAAAATGAAATTGGCCAATTATTTACACGAAGGTCACTCAAGCAGCCATTCTTTTTTTTCGGCATCCCTGACGGTTCACTTGGGGAGCGTTTGGTGATGATCTTTGAATCTCCTGCACCGGCTGCTGATGTAATCCGGGAAGTAAAGGAAACGCTCCTTCGCGCTTTCTCAGCTTATCATGTCCCCAAAGAATTTTACGAAGCTGCTGCCTTCATCTACACTCCCACCAGAAAAGTAAATCGCCAGAAAACTTTCGAAGCAGCACATCGAATATTTTAATCTCACCCGACGCATCCGTTTTCGTTTAAAGTTGCTTATGGCTTTCGAGCAGTATCCGAAAGGTTGGTATCAAAATTTATAATGCATAAGCAACTAAAAATTTATGTCTAACAAAGTTGGCTTTAAAGATCAAGTAAGAAAAACACAGAGCTTTAAAGCACGCATTTTTTTAACGGTAAGTGAACATGAAAAAGGTTTTGGTCATCGAAGATGACGCTCCTTTGTGCTGGCTTTTGGGGAAGATCTTGCAACGCAAGTATGAGGTTACGGTGATGAATGACGGGATGGAAGCCTGGTCATGGTTAACAGACGGAAACTCTCCTGATCTTATTATAACTGATCTCAAAATGCCTTCAATGGATGGTGTCGAGTTGTTGGAGTACCTGGGTAACAGTGGTTTGTTTAGAACCATTCCGGTAATTGTTCTCTCTGGAGACGATGATCCGGTTAAGCGGCTACAGTGTCTGGAGTTAGGTGCCTTCACCTATTTTGTGAAGCCATTTGAGCCACAAGCATTTCTGAATGAAGTCGAGCGAGCCTTGACCTCTAAAGTACAAACTGTGTCAGTTAAATAATAAAGGTTAATCTATGGATTTAGCATTACAAGCTTCGTCTTTACAGGCAGCGCAGTCCGTTGTTTTGGAAGAAGCTAAGTCACAATTAGCACCGTTTACAAGAAAGATAATTCGGATTGAACCTGCTGGTTCTCTTGTCAAGGATTATGTAGAGGACAACACGTTCTTTACGACGTTCACGATGAAACAGGCATTGAACAAGCTTGAAAGTGACAGCAGCTTCGACGCCGTTCTTGTCAATCCGCTGAGTGTGCAGGACGAACTTGTCGCGTTGAAGGGACTTACCCGGAGTCGGGCGATTCCCGTTTTTATCTACACAAACAAGTTCGATATCCATGCAAAGCAGTCAGCGATCAGTATTGGTGCCGACGATTATCACTACGGCCCTGTAACATCGGGGTTGCTTAAACGCATTGACTTCGTTAAAAGATTAAAGACCTACAAGAAGCAACGAGGCACTGCCCCATATAAAACACAGGCGCTTGATGGAGTGCCACAGGTTAAGCTGTGGAGACTGAAAAGAGCCTTCGACATCCTTGTTGCGGGTACGGCAATTCTGATGCTTTCACCGATCCTCATCTTGATTGCATTGATCATTAAGCTCGAATCAAAAGGGCCTATCTTCTACATATCAAAACGCGCGGGATCCGGGTATCAGATATTCGACTTCTTTAAGTTCAGGTCAATGCGTGTTGGCGCAGACAAAGAGCTGCAAACATTGTCTCATCTAAATCAGTACAATGCTAACGCTCCAACGGGTAACGGCGTTTTCTTCAAGATCAAGGACGATCCTCGAATCACAAAGTTCGGACAGTTTTTGAGAAACACATCGCTTGATGAAATTCCACAATTATTTAATGTCCTCATCGGCGATATGTCGCTGGTTGGCAACCGGCCGCTTCCGCTATATGAAGCTGAGAAACTAACGAAAGATCAGATTGCGTGGCGATTCTTAGCACCCGCCGGAATCACGGGGCTGTGGCAAATCACCAAGCGTGGGAAAGAAGACATGTCTGAAGAAGAGCGAATCGCACTGGACATGGAATATGCAATGAAGAATTCGCTCCTGATGGATGTGAGAATCATGCTGAAAACAGTACCAGCCCTTTTGCAAAAAGAAAAAGTATAACCTTCAACCCGGTCCACAAAACCGGGTTGACTATAACAACCCAATCCATGTATCTCCTCGAACTGATCTTACTGATTTACTTCGCGTACGTTACCGGGTATTCATTCCTGCTCAGCTTTTCAGCTTTGTTTTACAAGAATGAACGCGCACCGGAAGCAAAAACAAAACGACGAGTTGCGGTGCTTATACCAGCTTACAAGGAAGACGCTGTCATTCCCGGAGTAGCAGCACGCGCCCTTAATCAACATTATCCGGCTGACAAATTTGATGTTGTTGTTATTGCAGACTCGCTGAAACCAGCAACATTGACTGCGCTACGGGAACTGCCAATCAAAGTGGTGGAGGTTAAGTTTGAAAAAAGCACAAAGGTGCGAGCACTCAACAAGGCAATGGAAGTACTCGGCGACAACTATCACTTCGCAGTGGTGCTGGATGCAGACAATGTTATGGAGTCACACTTCCTCCGGAAAATGAATAACCTGGCAGAAATCGGTTATCGTGCGATACAGGGAAGACGTGAGCCGAAAAATGAAAATAACCAAATGGCGATGCTCGACGGATTAAGTGAAACTATTAACAACTTCATTTACCGTCAGGGAAACGTCGCTTTGGGCTTGTCATCTTCATTGAACGGATCAGGAATGTTCTTCGAATACCGGACATTCAAATCCATTATGTCATCTATGGATTCCATTGGCGGATTTGATCGCGAGCTCGAATACAAGCTCATTGAACGAAACCGTCCGGTGCATTATGCAAAAGATATCATTGTGTATGATGAGAAAGTGGACAACCCTGAAGTTTTTGAAAGACAGCGAAAGAGATGGATATCAAGCCAGTTCTATTATCTGAAAAAGTTTTTTTCGAAGGGTGTCGCGTTTCTTTTCAAAGGTAATTTCAACTATTTCAACGCAACTGTTCTTCGAAACATCCAGTTGCCGCGACTTCTGAACCTTGGGCTGCTCGGGCTGATCATGATTGCGTCTTTTGTTTTCGCCGGCTATGTGAATGTTAAACCGATGGTTTGGGCTGGATTGCTTGCAGCTAATGTCATCACAATGATGTTTGCAATCCCGTCACGATTATATAACTGGAAACTCTTAAGATCCGTGCTAATGGTACCGATGGTATTTGTCAAAATGCTTTCACTTATGTTTAAGCTGAAGGGAGCGAACAAAACATTCATCCATACACCACATGGCCAGGTTAGTCACTCAGATCCTAAAAACATATGAGTATGTCGAAACCACTTGTCAGTATAATTACAATCAACTTCAACCAGCTTCATCATACGGTCGAACTACTGAAGTCGCTCGAACGTGTTACGTATCCAAATTTTGAAGTAATTGTGGTTGACAACTGTTCAAATGTAAACCCTGAGAACGAGATCAAGGATCGTTTTCCAACGGTAAAAGTAATTTGCAGTGAAACCAACCTGGGTTTTGCCGGGGGAAATAATCTTGGAATCGCGGAGGCGAAAGGTGAATATCTATTGTTCCTTAACAACGACACAGAAGTGGATCCGGGATTTCTTCAGCCCCTGGTGGAATTGTTCGAGGAAAATCCGAACGCGGGGGCAGCATCATCGAAAATTATTTTTCATAATTCAGACAATATAATTCAATATGCTGGAAGCACATGTCTCAATCCATTGACGGGGAGAAATAAGCGGATTGGATTTATGGAGAGAGACATGGGCCAGCATGACACTCTTAAAGAAACAGATCTTGCACATGGATGCTCTATGATGGTGCCGCGCCGTGTGGTCAACAAGGTTGGCATCATGCCTGAACTTTTTTTTCTCTACTACGAGGAAATAGACTGGTGCGAGTCCATTAAACGAGCTGGCTATAAAATTTACTTTGTTCCGAAGTCCCGAGTCTACCACAAGGAATCAATGTCCGTGGGAAAAAACTCGACTCTTAAGACTTATTATATGACGCGGAACAGACTGTTGTATATGCGTCGCAATTCGTCGGGATTATTAAAGATGCTGTCATTAATGTTCTTTGTTATATTCTCATTGCCAAAGAACATCTTAACTTATTTGAAGCAAAGGGAAATGCAACATGTGAAGGCTTTCTGGCGTGCGTGCGTATGGAACATTACACACCTTTCGAACGGAAACAAGATGAAATTATTTGCTTAAAAACACACAAGTCATGAAGATCGGGATCGAAGTTCAACGCTTATTCAGAAAACAAAAATTTGGAATTGAATCATCAGCGTTACAGCTGATAAAAAAATTACAGGCGTTAAACCCTTCGACAGAATTTGTGGTGTATGCGAAAAATGATGTCGACAGATCATGTCTGAGTGAATCTGAAAACCTCAAGGTAAAAACGCTTTCTGGCAAAGTATTCTTCGACTTTGAACAGTTTTTCCTTCCTCTGGCAACAAAACAAGACAGGGTTCATGTGCTGCACTGTACAGGCAACACCACACCATGGTTTTCGACCGTGCCGGTAGTTCAAACACTGCACGATGTCATCTTCATGGACCCGATCTCTACAAATGACACATTGTATCAGCAATTCGGAAATTATTACAGGCGAAAAATGATTCCGATCATCACCCCAAAGAGTGACGCGGTCATCACGGTATCTAACTACCAGAAGGAACGAATTCTTGAACGACTGAAAATTGATGAAAGAAAAATCAAAGTAATTTATAATGGAATTGATGAACAGCGCTTTAAAATAATTGATGATAAGCAATCGGCAGCGAACGTCAGGAAGAAATATAAGCTGCCGGCCAATTTCATCCTCTTCCTTGGTAATACTGCGTCACGCAAAAATGCGCTTCGCGTGCTGGAAGCATACTGCATGTACGCATCTTCTACCGAAAAACCACTGCCAATCGTTACGCCGGGGCTTCCATCCGAACTCATAAGTGACGAGTTGACAGTACTAAATCAACAGGATAAGTTTAGAAAGTTTATTACGCCAGGATATATCGATGATGCTGATCTGCCTGCGCTCTACAATGCGAGTACCTTGTTTTTGTATCCATCGTTATCGGAGGGCTTTGGAATGCCTGTTGTCGAAGCAATGGCGTGTGGCACACCGGTAATCACATCGAATGTTTCGTGTCTTCCGGAAATCGCAGGCGATGCTGCCCTTCTTATAGATCCTTTTAACGCCAGGGAAATTGCCCAGGCAATTACAAACATGTTAACGAATCAAACACTGCGTCTCGATAAAGTTGTAGACGGGCTGATCAACGCCAGGCGGTTCAGTTGGAACAACACAGCAGCAGAGGTATTTGACATCTATGAGAAAGTATACTTTCGCACAAAAAGAATCAGCCAATATATAGGAAACATGGCTTTTGAAACAAGATGAAGCTCTCATGTGTTGTAAGCTTTATTTGCCTGAGTCTATGCGCGTTTGCGCAAACGCGCAATACAATTTCACCCAATGAAAGCCACAAAGGCTACGAATTATTCGAACTAGCAACCCTGCCAAAACATGTCAAAGAAGCTTCCGGCCTTGCGATGTCAAGATCGAATTTTCTTTGGACTCACAATGATGGAGGGCCTCCAATGCTCTTTTGTTTTGACACACTGGGTAATCTTCAACGGAGCCTTCAACTTAATCATCCAAACGCCGGATGGGAATCGCTCGCGACCGATAAAGACGGAATGATGTATATTGGCGCATTCGGTAATAACAAAAATGACAAACGCGAGCTAAAAATCTATGTGATTCCGGATCCCGAGACGATCACAGCAAGAGTTATTACCGCGGAAATTATCAGATACAAGTACAGCGACCAACGTGCATACCCAGCTTCGGACGAAGGGAAAAATTTTGACATGGACGCATTCATCGCAATGGACGACGCGCTATACCTTTTTTCCAAGAACCGAACACGACCATTTACCGGATACACGAGAGTTTACAAACTGCCGAAACGACCCGGGACATATGAGGCGCAAGTAGTTGACAGCATTTATCTCGGCGAGGGACCTATGATCGATTGTTGGGTAACCGGAGCCGATCTTAGTCCTGATGGAAAAACACTGGCCCTTCTCTCCCACCAATACATTTGGCTAATCGCTGATTTCACACCTGGAAATTTTTCTGGTGGAACGTTGCAAAGAATCGCCCTTAACCACTTTTCTCATAAAGCCGGTATAACCTTTTCCGGCAACAACCGGCTTTACATTGTCGATGAACGCGAACTGGATTTAATTGGCGGAAAGCTATATCGTATTGATTTAAAGAAGCCTTGTCGTAAGCTGCAATAAGGCATTCTTTTTTTATCAGCCATTTAGCATGTACAAACAAAGCGCTTAAGCATGCTATCGTCCATCTAAAAAAAACACCTCCAGTAATTTGTGAAAACAATAAAATTCATACTTATCAATCTTATCAGTTTCGCGGTGCTCCTTGCGCTTATCAATTGGGGATGCGGGTTATATCTGAAAAGTATTGACAAGAAAGCGCAACGGGAAAATCTGCCAAACTATTCCTCAGACCATGCCTATGCAACAAAAGTATTTCATGATTATAACAGTATTCAACATCAGTACGAACCGTTTGTAGGCTGGCGATGCAAACCATATAAAGGGGAGACGACGACTGTCGGTGAACACGGATTCCGTATCCATCCCGCGTCAAACAAAACAACAACCAGTGAAACGAAAACTGCATGGTTCTTCGGGGGCTCGACCATGTGGGGTGAAGGCTCAGACGACAATCACACAATTCCTGCATTGTTTAATAAAGATCTGCCTGAATATCAGGTCAAAAATTTCGGACAACTAGCATACAACAGTCGCCAGGAACTCGATGCATTGATCTCGTCATACTCAAAGGGCGATCGGGCAAACCTGGTAATATTCTATGACGGCGTAAACGATGCCGCTTTTCTTTGCCCGAAAGAAATCTCTGAATTACCTGCGCACAGGCTTGTGCCGATGTACCGCGATAAATTGTATACAGGAAAGGCAAAGCTTGCGAAAGAAATTGTCGCGAAGATTTTTTTCGACAACATTCTTACACTCGTATACAGAAATCAACGACAAAGTGAATCTCCATACGACTGTGTCAGCAATCCAAAAAAAGCTGAACAGATCGCCGAGATCATGATGCGGAACTGGGAACTTGCCCACGAAATTGTCAGCAATCGCGGGGGCAGGTTCATGGCCATTTTGCAGCCAGCTGCGTTTATCGGTAATCCACAGCTCGATCATCTCGAACTTGATCCGGACCTGGGGCAGAACTTCGAAGCCGTATACAAAAACTTTAAGAAAAAAATCAAGGAGCGAAACCACCCTTGGATCTTCGACTTAAGTGACAAGTTCGACGGTGAACAGAGAATATATATTGATTTCTGTCACGTTTCGCCGAATGGAAACGAGATCATCGCAAAAGAAATAAGCAGGCTCGTAGGGACACTGGAGGAGGAATAGCATGTCTAAATTTCTTTCATACATACACAATCTCCGCGGGGTCGCGATTCTATTTGTTGTCGGTGTACACGCACATGGCTTCGACCAGCAAACTACGAAGGTGTTTGACGCGATCTTCGATCCATCGGAAGGGAATGGAACTGTTTTGTTTCTTTTTATCGGCGGATTTTTATTCCAATACCTTACGCATAACCACTTCGACTATAGAAAATACATTGAAACGAAATTTAAAGTGATCATACTCCCCTACCTGATCATTTCTATTCCACTCATCATTATTCGAATCTACACGAACTTCGAATCCCTTGCTCTACCCGCCAATTTTGATGATTGGTCTGTAACGCGGCAAATAGTCTTTTATATTTTCACCGGCACACACATGCCTCCATTCTGGTTTATCACTACGATCATCCTTGTTTACCTCACCGCACCATTGTTGCACGTGCTCGACAGAAAAAACTTTTATCAATACGTTTTTCCTTTGTTCGTCTTGCTATTTTTCTTTACCTACAGACCGCTGCATAATGCCAATCCTTTTTTGTCATACATTCACTTTGTACCTGTATACATGGCTGGCATGTGTGCTTCCTTTTATAAGGAAAGAATTCTTGCAAATAGCCGCGTGATACTGGCTCTTTCAGCTTTTGTTTATCTCGCAATAACGATCATTGATGTCGGCGCCGGTGCAAATTTCTCGAGAGACCTACGCTTTGAAGATGTTCTGTATAAAGGGACAATTGCATTTAACGTATACGCGCTAAAGGTTCTCATGCTTTGCATGATGCTGCTGTGTCTGGTGTATGAGATCCGAAAGAAAGAGATGCCGCTTATCGAAATGCTCGGCAACTACAGCTTTGGGATTTTCTTTGTGCATTATGCTTTCATAAGCATCTCGGGCAAGATCGTCGAAATATCGGGTGTTACAATTGATTTCTCTCTGCCGGTGTTTGTCATATCATACTTATTCATCTTGCTGGCATCAACCGTGACCGTTTACTTCGTAAAGCGTATTACGGGAAAGTACAGCAGATACCTGATCGGTAGTTGAATATCTATCACCGCGTTCGCGCTACCCGGCCACCGTAAAACGCAAAAATAAAAAAGCAGATCATGATGACCTGCTTGTTATAAATGATATGATATTCTAAGTTATATTATGCAGCACTCACAGCCATAACAACTCGCTTATCGAATTGTGCTTCCACCGGCACTTGATTCAGAACCTGGGACTCGTTACAATTCTGATTAAGGTTAACGACAACTCTTCCTTTCGTTCGTCCGGAAAGGATCGCGTCGATATAGACATTCTTCAGATCATCCAGTGTAATTTCGTGGGCAATTGCCGGCAACTTATCACACACGTTCCATTCATTCATCAGCTTCGTCCATAATTGAGTACGAAGGGCCATTGGCGTTTGGCCTGCGCCGATGCCCAATAAGTTTACACCATTCAGGATAAAAGGATACACGGTCGTTGCAAACTGGGTGGAAGATAAAAGTCCGGTTGCTACTATATTTCCATCGCGCTTGCATCGCTTCAACAAAGTTGTGAGCATGTTACCGGAAACGGTATCGATTGCTCCGGCCCACAAAGCGCGCTTCAAAGGTTTTCCAAAAGTGTCATCGAGAAAACTTCTCGGTTCCACGCGCGAAGCCCCAAGGAATTTCAAATACTTTTCAACATCCTCTTTACCCGTCACTGCTACTACCTCGTAACCAGCTTTGCCAAGAATTGCAACGGCCAAGCTACCCACTCCGCCGGTTGAACCGGTAACGACGATTGGTCCATAGTCGGGAGTTTGGCCCAACGCCTCCATTTTATGGAGTGCATAGGCTGCTGTAAATCCAGCGGTGCCAATGGTCATGCAATCTTTACAGCTTAGTCCCTTTGGCTTGTGCATCACCCAGTCTGCAGGAACGCGGATGTACTCAGCGTATGCGCCAGGTGTATTCATTCCAAGATCATATCCGGTAAGAAATACCTCGTCCCCTTCCTTAAATTTAGGCGAACGGCTTTGCTCAACGATGCCTGCTGCCTCAATGCCTGGCGTGTGAGGGAAATACTTTGAAATTCCCTTGTGGCCTGTTGCAGACAGTGCGTCTTTATAGTTTAATGCGGAGTAGTGTACATTGATGATGACTTCTCCCTGCGGCAAATCGTCGATGTTTCTTTCAATGATACTTCGTTCAAATTTCCCACCTTCCTTTTCTGTGATTTGAAGTGCCCTGAATTGCATGATTAGTAAATAAGAGTTTCAACACGACTGGTTAAAAAAACGTACCGCAGCCAGTTGATACAGACGCTTAAGCGACAAGTTTTTTGTTAATTTTTACGGCGAGGAAAGCGACAACACTCAAAGCTTTAATCTCTTAAACAGCCCCTCAGGAATACTCTTGATCGCATACATGATCGGACGCCAGATCGACGACGTATAGATCGTGTTACGCCCCTTAGCCATAGCGTTGTAAATGTCGTCGGCGACTCTTGAAGGAAGAGAGGTGAGCGGCCCAGGTGTCTTAATATTTTCAATCATTCGCGTTTTCACGAACCCAGGTTTTACGGTAAGTACATGCACGTTGCTTTTACAAAGCCGGTTTCGCAGTCCGGACAGGTATGCTGTGAAGCCCGCCTTTGCACTGCCGTAAATATAGTTGCTCTGGCGTCCGCGTTCCCCGGCCACGGAACTTATACCGATAATGACGCCATGCCTTCGTTGCTCCATGTCATTTGCAACAATATTCAAAATGGAAACCGCGCCAATAAAATTTGCGTAAAGAATATCCTGACATGATTTCCAGTTCTGCTGCGCTTCAGTTTGATTTCCGAGAAGACCAAATACACTAATCACTACATCTGGTTTGGCCGGCAGAGATTCATAAAACGCTTGGTGGCTTTCAACGTCATTCGCGTCAAACGAAACGATTTCTACCGGAACACGCTGGCGTATTTTTATATCCGCCTGTGTCGCCCTTATCTTCTCGAGATTACGTGCAGCGAGCGTAATTGAATAACCGTTTGTGCCAAACTTACGGGCAAGCGCGACTGCGATGTCTGAAGTTGCTCCGAGGATCAATGCGTTCCGTGACATTATCCCTTCAGCTTTAAACGTTTTGACAACCCTGAAACATAGCGATGGCTCGGGTCATACTTTTCCAGGATATCTTTAAAGACTCCCGCCTTTGGATAGGTGTCCCAAAAAATCTCTTTTTTCATTCTCGCATCTTTGGATAAATAAATCCGACCGCCATAATCAGCAACAACTTCATCGAGTTCGTCTAGGAAATCCAGTAACCCCGGTCTCATCGGAAAGTCGAGCGCCAGCGTGTAACCTTTCATCGGAAATGAAATCAGGTCATCCTGTTCTCCGAATAATTTCAGTACAGCCAGGAATGAGCCCATCCCCATTTTATTGATTCTTGTCAGGATATTCTTTAACCCTTCTTTACTGTTTTGTAACGGAAGCACGAACTGGTATTGCACGAACCCCTTCCGCCCATAGATCCTGTTCCAGTTTAAAATTGAGTCCAAAGGGTAAAAGAAGCCATCGTAATGAACGCAACTATTCATCACCTTCTGGTAATTTTTCGCGTAATAAAGCGCATTGAATGCCTTCACAGACCAGCCGTTAAGCACGAATGAAGGGAGATGACACGGCATGCTGAAGAGTGATTTCTCTTTAGGCATCAGACAATCGCGTTTACTTTTTACCTCTCCCTGGGTGCTATGCTCGCCAAGTATGAGGATGCATCGGCCAAAATGATTGCCAGTTTTCAGACAGTCAATCCATGCGACGGAATATGTATGATCACTGTGCTCTGCAAATAAAACCATTGCCTCGTCAAGGTTATCAGCCTTAATTTGCTTCTGGGAGATAAATGCCGTTTCGATTTTCTTTAAGCGGAAGGATACTTCCAACACAACACCTGTGAGACCCATTCCTCCACATGTGGCCCAAAACAAATCTGCGTTTTGCGTCGGGGAACAAATGACCTTTTCATCGAGTCCGGTTAGCACAGACATGGAAACAACGTGACGCGAAAACGATCCATCCACATGATGATTCTTACCATGAACATCGGATGCAACCGCGCCGCCCACCGTAATGAATTTCGTTCCAGGTGTTACAGGAAGGAACCATCCACGGGGAACAATTACCTGTAATAGATCCGAAAGAAGAATTCCGCTTTGGCATGTAATTATTCCTTGTTGCTCATCGAATGACAATATCTTATCGTAACGGAGTGTGTTTATCACACTGGTTGAAAGTGATGCATCGCCATAACATCTGCCATTTCCGTGCGCGATCGTTTGAAACCCGTTTAGCTTGTTGGTTAGCTCACGATCATAGTCAAAGGATATTTCGTCAGCTTCAACTACAGGATAATGATTCCAATTAGTAATTAACTTTTTCATGAACTATACGAGGAAATTTATACTCACTTCCAAATCCGGTGATTATCATTACAAAGATATTTTCAGGTCTATTGGCAACCTTGCCACTTCACCGCGACACCTGAGTGAAAACCAACTCTTCGGGATTGAATTGTTCATTGGTTTAGTGTTTTGCTTCGCTCCTCTGCTGTTTAACAATCCATATCGCATCAACATTTTCCTATCGTGGGAAGGGGCCTACCGCTTGTATTTGGGCCAAATGCCCTTCCGCGATTTTTCACTACCAATGGGCTATGGTTACTGGGTAATTCCGGCTCTTTTCTTTAAAATTTTCGGGCCATACTTTTATACGCTCATCAAGGCGCAGGTTTTCATAAACCTCGTATCAATCATCACGTTTCGTTCAATATTAAAAATGCTCGATGTAAAGCCGGCAATAATTCTATTTTCCGTCGTAGTTTTTTGTTTCTCCTACGTTTCGTTCAACTTTTGGCCATGGTATAACCATGTGGTGTTTGTATTCGAGATGATTGCCATCTACTTTCTACTCAACGCGCTACTGAAAAATACCGCAGGTTGGAAAATGTGGGCGTCGCTGACACTGAGCTCATTCTTTACTTTTTTCACGATCTTCACCAAACAAGATATCGGGGGGCTCGGCCTCCTTCTTTGTGCCGCGATTTTGTTTTACGACGCAATTGTCACCAGATCAGCAAAGAAGATCCTTTCATCCACAGGTTTGTTTCTCTTGTTCGCCGCAATCTTTGTCCTTCCCTTATTAAAGTATGATTTCCTCTACTGGTTTAACTATGGGCAGCCGCCGCACAAATCACGGTTGGTACTGATGGATTTTCTCAATGAGATACTTGGGTGGGCATACTGGGAAAAATTCTTTTTGTTCGTTATTGTGTTGTTTGTGCTTGACAAGTCACGTTCGGGAAAAACATTCTTCCAAAACAAGAAAGAAGTGCTGTTCGCAATACTTTGTATCGGTGTAATTGTACAGGCACTCATCATACCTGTAACGAGTCCGGTGCCGGATCGAAACGAAGTCTTTTTTTATGCATTCGGATTTGCGTATTGTTTTTCAAACCTTCGCCTAAACATTGACTTAAGTCGTTGGCAGTACCTCGCAGTCTGTATGTCATTCCTGGTTTTCTGGTGGGCGGGGATCTACTGGCGGAATGTACAACGTGTAATTGCGAAAAAACCTGTAACAGTTCAAAAAAACGAAGAGCAGTCCGGGCATAAATACAGGCTCGCTACAGAATACAAAACGATGGAGAAACTCTATCTCGCAGAATCAACGCTTGATGGCATTGCAAAAATCAAAAGGCTTCCGGCAATTCAGAAGGAAAATGCAAAAGTGCTAAACATGAGTGAATTGACTTCCCTTGCGTATGAAGTTCCGTTCACGCCATTGACGAACCAGCCGATGTGGTTTCACCGGACAGTTTCCATCTTTGAAAAAGAAGTAGCCGAGTTCTGCACGAAAGTTGAAAACAAAGAATACGACGTAGTGATTTTTGAGTCAGTGTCGACGAAGGAGGTCATCAACTTTTACCCGGAAGATGTTTTGAATTGCCTGAAAGAAAATTACCAGTTCGAGTTTACATTCCTGGCTCCGCGCACGCCTGAAGAATCATTCATCCACGTGTTTACGAAGCCGTCAAAATAAGAATAATGGCTTTAGATAACTTTCCAAGCAGTTGCTCATTGATGTCCCTTCAGTTTTATGAGCACACCGGAGGGATCTTCGTCACGACGAACATATCGATAAAAAGTGCGGTCAGCAAAATGTTTCATCACCTCGTTATTGCTCACAGCATCATCAAACGCATAGAGAACTGAAGCTTGATAATATATGTCATTTCGGGTCAGATCACTTGCAGGCATAGGTCGTCTGACGCTTGTTCCATTCGCCACAAAGATTACAGCATTCTGGATGTTAGCTTTCGCCACAAGTCGATACACGTCAGTTCGCTCCTTTACAATCATATGTTCACGGTGTGCTATAAGTGGTAGTCTTACAATCATCACAATCGCTGATGCAATGATCAGTGCTTTTGCCCACTTAATGTTTTCAGCGAAAACAGTCCGCAGTACTAGCAACAGTAGAAACGGAAACGCTTCGAAGTAAAACCGTGGACCATATTGATTTCCGCCGATTTCGTGGTAAAATAAATAGCCAATAATGACAAAGATGAAAAAGTAATCTTCCACGTATACAACGCGATCGGTATTAGCAGCTCGCTTCCGAAACAGAAATACAAAATAAAGAAGAAGCATAACCGGAGATACCCAGTAAGCAAACATCAGCATGCGCCGCATGATATGCTCAAGCCCTTTCAACAAAGTGTGGCCGTTCACAAAACCAAGACCCTCGTCATCATAAGCCCACACAGTGACAGGTTCCAATGCATCTCCAGTAATTGAATAGTTATACCACAACAGGTAAATGAAAAATGGCAGTGCCCCAACGGCCAGCCAGAAAAAACCTTTAAAGGATTTCAGGCGTTCGTGATAAAATAGCATCACACATAATGGTATCCCGATCAAGACGGCCGTGTAATACCGGGTGATAAGCATGAGTCCTAATGCTGCACCGGCCATTAGCGCGAACAAAGGTTGTTTTCGGTCTATGTACAGATAGATGCCATACGTGAAGACCAGCGCTTCAAACACGCAGGATGTGTGGGAGAAATATGACGCTGAATTAAAAATATAAAAAGCTGAAATCCCAAGCAGCGACATCCCAGCAGTTGCGATCAAGGGTCCATACAACCTGAGCGCGAGTCGATAAAAAACAAAAAGCGCCAGTACTCCGAGAATGATATTCACGAGAGCAGCGGGAACTCCTACGTAAAGAAAAATAGCCATTAGTAATGGCCAGCCAGGCGGAAATCTGCCGACACGAATGCCGTCTTTTTCGGCAATGTGATTGAATCTAAACGCCTCTTCTACCGGTGACGCCGGATACCAGAGTCGTCCATCACTTACCGTTTGCGCCTGGTAAAGATAGACGTATTCATCAGATGAATTAGGAAATTGGTTTAAAGCAAAGAGTGCGACGGTAGTTGCCACCGAAGCAAAACTTACTACCACGATAACGGCAAACTCCCTATGGTTCTTTACCGCCCATTCTTTCGCCTGCAAGGTGACCTTGCTGGCGTTTTTATTATCACAAATCGCATAAGCAATTATAATTACTAGTGCCGTCCACCCAAATTCGGTGACGATAATGTTATACAGATCGAGATAATAAGCTGCTGTTTTGCCATCATCAAGAGGAAGCACTGGAAGGATGAAAGCAAGAATATTATCACGTAAAAACAAAAGTGCGATCGCGCACACTACGCTTATCACCAAACAATAAAGCAGAATACGCTTGAAAATATTCAGGCGTTTACCGGTTGTTATCGGAATTTCTGTTGTTTGTTCCAATGCCCTGCAAATTCTCTCTGTTAACGCACGTCTTCCAGCTTCATGCCGATCATTTGTTCGAGATCAAGTTTTGCGTTTTTAAAATCCTTTTCTGCCTGAAGCTGCGACAAGGTTATTGCGCTGTACGAAGTAAGGCTTGTAGAATAAGCCTCAAACGTAATCTCCCCGCTTTTGAAACGTTGTTCAGTAAGTTTATGCGATGTCTCGTTGTCGAGGGCAAGCTGTGACTGGATCTTGTAGATCTTTTCGCGCATAATGTATTCGTTGTAGGCTTTCAGCACATTGTTCCTGACGGCTAGTTTTTGCGCATTCACCTGTGTCTGCGCGATCATCACGCGTTCGCGGTTTTGCTTGTTATTGTATGGAATGTTAAAAAGCATGGCCAGAGAAACGTCAGCACGTACGTTGTACTTTGGAAAAAATGCTCCCCGGCTCAATGGGTCGTTTCCTGGATTCAGCACAAACTCGTTAAGGTTCGCCTGGAAGTGCACGATGTCAAGCCATTCTACTGCACTCTTTTTCAGGTCATATCTCGCTACGTTAACTTCGCGAATGAACATTTCATTGTTTGGATGATTTTTCCAGGCAAGCTGAACGAGTTTTTCAGCGAAGTCAGCGCCTTGTGCGCCGGCAGGAAGAATGATCTTATTATAATCGACGTTTTGAGCCAGAACCGTACTACTGATAAGCAGGAAAAGCAAAATCTTTTTCATTATCTATATTTACATTAAACCAAGTCAACAGAAACTAATCTTCTTTCAAACGACGCAATCTTCACGATCACCGCATAGGCAGCAATCACAATCAGGTTCATCGGTTTAGTGAAAACGGCATCCTGCGTATAGTGCGCAACCGAGAGTGCAAAAAACGGAACCAGGTATGCGAGATTGTACGTCTTTAACAACGGATCCCGGATTACATAATGGTTGTTGATGCCCCTGATCACTACAATTCCGAAGAAGATCAAAAAAAGCGTAAGGCCAACGGAGCCCAGCTCCAACGCAATGAGCAGATATCCGCTATCAGGATCCCAGCCCTGCGCCAGCTCGTGGCCACCGGAGTAACGAACACCGTTTTGTCCGGTTGTGTATAAGCCACCACCAAACGGGTGCTCCATCACATAACTCTGCAGTCGAACGCGCTTCATATCGCGTACTTCCATCGAAGGATCTTCGCTCGGATTGAATGTTGAACGAATTCTGTTCATCGTACCACCATAAAATGGCCCGAAAAAAAGAATTATCCCAATAAATCCTCCTGCGATCATGGCGACCACCGTTGTCTTATTCTTCAACGTCAATACGATATAAAATACAATACCAGCCGCTACCATCGCTGTTGCTGTCCGTGTCCCCGAATATGACATTGCCATTAGTGTAAGCATGCCGCAGAAAAACATCAGAATTCGCATTCCAGGTTTAAAAGGTCCCAGGGCTAGCACAAGAAAAGCAAGCGCCCCCATCCCAGTAAAAAGGCCATACGCGGAAGGATCAGAGAGGAAAGAAAACTTTCGCATTTTTCCCCAGATGTAATACAGCTTAATTCTTTCAGGAACACTGTTAATCCAGCTCTCCTCAAAAGCCGTGAGTCCGGCAAATTCCTGGTAAAATCCATAAGCAACCACAATCATCATGACAGACAGCCAGAAAACTGTAAATCTTTTCACATCGATCGCGGAAGCGAACATCTGAAAACACACAACGTAAAGCAGAATTGATGTATTATTCCGCATCGCGACAAGCCATGCCGTGACTGACACTGCGGATGGATTTACAACTTGAAGAACCTGATAAATTGTCACGACAAAAAATGCAATCGTAATCGGGTTTTTAAAGGCACTCCAGTCTCGTTTATAATATCCGTTTAAGAAGACTGCCGAAAACGTCAACATTGCCAGACCATCGTATACAGTGCCAAGAGGAAATGTCGCCTGCACGATTCTATCGAAGTAAAACATGAAGACCGCCATGAACATCAGCACATAGAAACCGATGCGATAATCCTTTACAACCGCCGCGACAACGGTAATGCCGATAATAATGCCGATCACTGCCGGTGCAACTTTTGTCCCGGCATGCGTGAGCATATACGTAATGAACAGAGATGCAGCGAGTAGCACTGTCACCAACATCACGGTTGGATACCATGTCTTAATCTTATTGAGATACATCCTTACGGTATAAAAAGAATTTTGAGATAGATCACGAAATACACAAACACAGCGAAGCCAATCGCCATGACTTTTACAAAGTCAAGCCCTTTTACAGATTCCTCGGTTTCGTGCTGTCCTTCTGACTGTTCGTTATCGGGATCTTCGTTTATCATTGTCTTGTAGAAATTCTTCAACAATGGCAGTAAATTGCCGTGCCCGGTCTTCCCAATTATTCTGACTCGCCCGCGCAATTCGCTGACGCGCGGTTATGTCCGTGTGATTAGCGATTGCTTCATCTATGTTCGAAATGAACGCATCGTGATCATCAGAGGCATATATCACATCCTTAAACGATAAGATATCCTGTGAGAAAGTGGTAGAGACGACAGGCTTTCCCGATGAGAGATACTCATTTATCTTTAAAGGATAGATGCTCCTGGTGAGTTGATTACACAAAAATGGAATGATACATACATCCACGTATCGCAGGTAAGCGGGAAGCTCGTCAATATTCTTCTTCCCGGTAAAAACAACATTTGGAAAATCACTTAGCCCTGACGTGCGATAGAGATCGTTTGCAAAAGGTCCGACCATCAACAAAATCTTGTCGCTGTGATGCGTTGCAGTCTTCACGAGCAACTCATAGTCGATGCGATGACATATGTTACCCGTATAACAGATAACTGGTTTGCCTGGTGGAAGGTTTGCGATTTCCCTTGGGCGCGGTAACGTTTCCTCATAAGCTCGCCGAAACAGTTTTGTGTTTGCTGCATTCGGCAACAAAAAGACATTGCGTGTAGTCACCTCACTTCGACGTTTGAGTTCAGACGAAGTAACTATTGTAAAATCTGATCTCTCCATCCATTCCCCTTCGAGCCACATGCCATGTTTTTTCAAGTATTCTGATTGACTGATATCGTCAACGGTCTGGTACACTTTCAAAAATGGCGCTGGACTCAAATTAAAAAATCGCCCATAAAAAGGATTAAATGAGTTAATGAGTATGTATTTCTTTACCTGAAATTCATTGATGATTTTCGCGATACACTCTTGCAGAATCAAATCATTAATACGCGAAACAATATCAAAGGCAATTCCTTTCCCAAAGAAATTTACAGGTAAAACAACGCGCGGCGTTACGGCGACCAGATCCGGACTCGCATCGGGGTCAGGTCTTGAAAAAATATCCCTTCCGAATAGCAATGCGTTCTTGCGTTTACGCACCTCGGACGAAAGCCTTTGAGTCAGAAAACTTTTAACTGTAAAGGGATTATCTACGTAAAACACGCGCGCATGCTTCGATAGCGCTTTTGACAATGAAAACGCTGTTGATGAATACGCTCCATCCCACCTTGGCAATGCCAGCATGATGATGTCATAATCAACACGATGTTCTACGCTAACTTCAGCACCTTCCTGCGAAAGAGACTCCACCCTAGTTTGTACCATTCAATGATTTCGATAAATACATGAAGGGTGTTAATTCTAAAAATGTTGTACAAGATGATTTGATTCAGAATAAACACCACAGAATATGACAGCAGCGTAGCAAAAGCTGAGCCCACTAGTCCAAACCACCCGAGGAAAAAGTAATTGAAAACCAGATTAAGCGTCGCAACCAGCACTAACAAATAAAAGTTGAGCTTCGGCCGCTTCGTTCCATCCATCACAGTTCCGAATTGTCGGTTAAATGGGACGAGGAGTGTATAAAAAAGTGTCACTTGTAGAATAACGGCCGCGTCTATATAATCCGGCCCGAAAATGAGCGTGATGACAAATTCAGGAAACAGATATATCGGAACCACAACCGGCAGCGTAAGCGCAAGAATCAAACTGACCGACTTAACATAGATATCACGGACTCCTTCAGTACCACTTTCTTTCATCTTCTTGCCCACCTGCGGGAAAAAGACACTGGCAATCGCTAGCGTCGGCACTTCAACAAGATTCGAAATTCGCACCGCTGGGTTATACATCGCAACACCTGCCGTCGAAATCATCCGCCCTATCATCCACGAATCGGTATTTTTCACAAGCATCGAACTGATGTTCGTACCGAGCGTAAACTTTCCGAAATGGAAAAGTTCTTTTATTAGTGTCCAATTGATCTTGTTGTTAAAATCCAGCGTACGCTTTTCACCGATGTACCGAACCGCAGTGGCCATAACCGTTGCAACAAGTTGGGCAATAGCCAGACTCACAAGTGTAGGTGGATCTTTGGTGAAAAAATGATAAATGATGAATAGAGACAATAGGCCGAGTCGCACAGCATTGCCTATGAAAACATCTTTGAATTTCAGCGTTGCATGCTGAATGTAAAGAAGGTGAAAGTATGGTATAAAAATTATACTGTTGATTGCGTAGATGTAGAAAAGTTGCGCTAAACCTTCGGCTTTCCAAAACAGAGCTAACGGAGCGCCTCCAGCAACCAACACGAGGGAAAGGAAAGCAGCCAACCCGCAGTGCAACAGAAATGACGATGTTACAATGGAGCTTTTCTCAGAATCATTCGCACTAACCAGATGTGTTATAAAAGGATTTCTAATGAACCCATTTCTCAACATTTCAAGTATCGAAGTAACACTGGTAAACAGCAGCCATATTCCAAGCTCAGATTTCGAAAGCATACGAGCGAGGAAAAATATATTTACAAATCCAAAGAATACCTGGCCGATCCGATCCATCATTGAATACATTCCTTGTGTGATCGACCGCGCATGTGATTCTGAGGCCTGACGTGAAGTTTCCACTATTAACAGATTATTATATATGATTACTCAATTGCAAAACAGTCTGGACGAACCCAGGAAATCGTTAAAAAGATATTCCCATATACCGGACTTCCTGATAATTGGTGCGGGCAAATCGGGAACAACATCTCTGGATAAGTATTTGCAGCAGCACCCGGAAATTTTCATACCTGCTTTTAAAGAACCTAATTTCTACGGATACGAAAACTCCAAAGCGGAACAATTCAACAATCCGGATGACCAGAATCATTTCAGGCAATCAGTCACCAACCTTCAGGACTATCTGAAGCTATTCACAAACGCAACTCCGGATCAGGTTATCGGCGAAACATCAAATACTTACTTATATCATGAGGGCGTACCCGAGCGTATAAAGTACTATAACCCTGATATGAAACTTATCGCGGTACTGAGACAACCCGCGGGAAGGCTCTATTCACGGTTCATGCACCTTGCCCGTGAAAACCGAACACCAACAGCAACCTTCGAAGAATGTTTTGACAAAAACACAATCTGGTGGAAAAGGAATGACCTTGTAAAAGAAGGTTTCTACTATAAGAACCTGTCCAAGTTTTACGAGACGTTTCCCAGAGAAAATATCCGTGTCTTTCTTTACGAGGACTTCAATTCTAATCCAGAAAAAGTCTTAAAGGAAATTTATCAGTTTCTGGGCGTTAAAGCAGATTTTCAGACAAATCACACAACACGTTTCAATCAATCCGGTTTTATCCGGAATAAATTTCTTGATAAGATATATGGGCAAAAGGGCGTCGTAACTGGAACACTTAAGACGATGCTTCCAAAAAGCGTAATAAAGACATTGAAGAGCAGTATGTTTGTACAGAAACAACTAAACGATCTCCGCTCAAAAAACCTCGCGAAACCAAAGATGGACCTAGAAGTCAGAAAAAAACTGACAAGCGAGGTCTATGGCGACGACATCCGCCAGTTGGAAAAATTAATTGAAAGAGATTTGTCGCACTGGTTTGTGTCGAAATAACGCGAATAAAAAATTATCAACTATAGAAAGCGTTTGGCAAACCCAGGCGTTTTTTCTTTTATTCAATTACTTATGAAAAAACTACTCGGGTGGATCCTCGCAATTTTGATTATTTTCGCGATTGCAGGAATTGTATTGTACAAGTATTATCTCCCACAAATGATCGCGGAGGTTGTCGTCGCTGAAGAGACGCCGGCCTACGTGCCAAAAGCAATTCAGCAACGTGTGACGAAATATAAAGCGCCATTATCAAAAGCTGCAACAGATGTAGTTAGAGAAATACATGAATCGGATGTCTCGCTTGATCAGGTCTTCCATGCTATCGATCAAGCCGAAGAACATGATATTCACATGGCGCTTGCTGAATTGCGGAAAGCTGAGCTGAAAAAACCTAACGACGCATTTAACATTGCTAAAAAATACATCAAGGCTGATTTTGATGTAGAAGTGCTACGGGAGCCATTTAACAAACACGTGGATATGGACATGATCCGGGTAGCGCTAAAAAAGACCGATCAATACAACGAAGACGCGCTTGATGCAGATTTGATCAAAGCTGTCATTAAGAATATCCTGCTGCAAAAAGAAAAGGAGTTTACGAAAGAAACTGCGAAAGAATAACGTCAGCGTTACAACCTCGTTTAACTTTCATCGCGCCAATAAAAAACAAAATAGGTCTCAATGCGAGATGTGACTCTCGAACATCAGAGCTTCAGATCTTTCGTGTTAACCATGTTCAAGACAGCACCGCCGAATTTCTTACCGATAGACTTCAAGTAGTAGATGGACTCCCGGTCAAGATGTTTAATCGATGACTCTGCACTGAATACCGCAATCACTTTGTCTGTATACTTCACCAATTCCTTCGTATCAGAATAGTCATTTAGCGACGCTCCTTCGAGCAAGATATAGTCAAAGCTGTCACCAAGCGCACCGATAAGATTTGCAAAATCGCGGCCTGATAGGATTTCTGCAGGTGATTCCGTTCCTCCTCCAGAATTGCCAACAATATAGATATTCTTATACTTAGTCGGGTTGATCAGATCATAGCTGTTTTCGTGATCGAATTCGTTACTCCCCTGTTCTTTATTGGTTTGGGCGCTGGCCAACAATTTATGCCGCTTGCTGTCGAGCACTTTCAAGTCGCCCTGGTTTCTGCCGAGAATTTGTGACAGTGAATTATTCTTGAAATTTGTATCAATAATCAGCACACGTTTGTTTACAAGACTTAACACGTACGACAACGCAAACGTAATGAATGTTTTCCCTTCCTTACGTTTAGGACTCGTGAACAAAATCACTTTCGCATTAACCGACTCGATCTCGTGTCTAAGCTTCCTGAGCAACGATTTAAACATTTCGGTATCTTCGTTCCCATTTTGCTGATTGAAATAAGATCTGATATTAAAATTCTTGTTATCAATCCGGTTGATGCTTCCTGCTAACGGTAACCCTACGGCTCTCTTGAAACGGTCAGGAGTCCGAATCGATCCATCAATAAGTTCCAGCCCGACAATCACGAATAAGCACAGCACGAAGCTTGTGACTCCCGCGAGCCCGATGATGATAATGCGTTTTGAATTCTCCGGACTCGCCGGCGGAACAGCAGCCAGTACCTGGCTTAGCCTGTTTGTATCAGCCATCCGGTTCTTTGCTTCGTTAAACTTTTCAACTGCCTGAAGATATTCCTGCGACGCAAGATCTATCTCCTTTTGGATGGCCGACAGTCGCGCTTCCTTCGAAGCATATCCTGATATATCGCCCCGAACAGAACGGATGTTATTTTCAATGAAGGCAAGGTTCTCCTTTTCCACCTGGAGGTTGATTTGCGCATCCTTCAGTTGTGCATTCAAATCACCGACTGTGACACCGGTACCGAGACTCGAGCCCATCCGCGACGCGTTATCGGTTTGAACGCGCAGTTCATCACGGAGATAATCTAGCGAGTCAAGTAACTTTTGATTCTTGGATCCGCCTGCTATGTACCTCTCATTTACATCGTTGATCTTATCGCGGAGTTGCAGAATGCGAGCATTTCCCCCATTGGTGACGGGAGTACTTGCGTTTCGAATGTCCTCCTGCAGCCGACGCATTGTTAGCTCGTAGCGATGTATGTTCGTTCTGCTTAAGTCACGCTGTGACTCGAGGCTTGCTAACGTACTTACCTGAACACCGCTCTCCCCCTCAAGACTGATCACATTATTATTCGCCTTAAACATCTTTTGAACTTCAAGCTTAGCGTCCAGATCCTTTTTCTTTTGCATTACAACCTGTTCAAGGAATCCAACGGATTCGCCACTTCGCGCACTACGGAAAGAGTCATAGTAACGCAAAAATTCCTCTGTGAACGCGTTCGCGCCAAGCGCCGCAAGAGCAGGCTTCTCGGCAGCAAAATCAACCTGAACATAGTCCGTGTTGGGAATGCGGCTTATACCAAGAGAATTAACAATAGCGTCGTAGTTGTATCCGTATGCATCAAGGTATTTTTTTACCAGCGCATAGTGGTTATCAGATGTGCTAAACGATTCGAGACTATCCAGTTTTGCCTGCACGATTTTCCTCACCAGCTCTTTTTCCGTTTCGTCAATCTGAAAGTTCCTGGAATCGGGATGCCGATATGGAACCTCAACCGGATTAAGGTCGTGAAGCAAAAGGCGATACGACAACAGATTGGCCGCGAGTCCGCTTTGCATCATATTCAACAAATTATTAAAACGCACATCCGCATCGCGGAGCGAAAATTTTTCATCAGATAGATGAACCTGATCATTGGTGGTAAAGCCAGTTGATATCTGCGATACGGCCCAATACGATCTCTCCATATTCATGGTAAAGAGGTATGCAGCAAACGCAGCTATCAAGGGAATCAGAATTAATATCCAGGCCTTTCGCCAAAGTACTTTTCCTAAAAATAAAAGGTCCATGTATTTCTGAATTATTGTTTTAATTCTAATAGTTATCGACGTGATTGAACGTATTCAATCGTTCAGAAGCAGGTGTGTTAAAATTATGGGCCAACTGTCGTTTCGAAAAAACAACTTCATCGGTGTGCTTAACTTTATGAGTTGGTTTCATCTCTGCATGTAGTATTCGCGTTATCCTCAACCGGGAAACCATAATGGAATTACGCAGCCAACTTCGAAAAAAGCATGCCAACGGCCGTACATGCTCAAGTGTTAGCTATCTTATTAATAGCTGGAACAATTATTTACAACAATGAAAAGTGATCCACACGGCTAACCCTGGAACAACCAATTGATTCTGAATTCACATTTAAATAAACGCGGCAAGTGAAAATACTTGGCATTTCAGCTTTCTACCACGACTCAGCGGCAGCAATTATAGAGGATGGCGAAATAATCGCAGCTGCCCAGGAGGAAAGATTTACCCGAAAGAAACACGACCCTGCTTTTCCAACGAACGCGGTGAAGTTTTGTCTCAATTACGGTGGAACGCGTCTCGAAGACCTTGATGCGATTGCATTTTATGATAAGCCCTTGTTGAAGTTTGAGCGATTGCTCGAAACGTACTATGCATTTGCGCCGCGCGGCTTGTCATCATTCATTACGGCGATGCCAGTGTGGCTCAAGGAAAAAATGTTCTTGAAACGTTTGTTGTACGAAGAGCTGGAACAAATCGAGCAGTTCGACAAGAAGAAAGTAAAATTTCTGTTTCCTGAACATCACCTCTCACACGCCGCGAGCGCATTTTATCCATCTCCGTTTGACGATGCAGCAATTCTAACGATTGACGGCGTGGGCGAATGGGCAACTGCCTCAATATGTCATGGGAAAGGGAAAGACATCTCGATCTTAAAGGAAATGAAGTTTCCGCATTCGCTCGGGCTGCTTTACTCTGCGTTTACTTACTTTCTCGGATTCAAAGTCAATTCAGGTGAATATAAACTGATGGGGCTCGCGCCTTACGGCGTGGCCGATAGCGACGAGGTCAAAAGGTTTGTCAATATCATTAAATCACATCTCGTAGACATTAAAGAGGATGGGTCGATATGGCTGAACCAACAATACTTCAATTACGCAACCGGTCTGAAGATGGTTGACGAAGAAAAATGGGAAAAGCTTTTCGGTTTCAAATCACGAAAACCAGAAGCTGAGCTTCAACCACATCATTGCAACCTCGGACTTGCTATACAAGAGGTGACTGAAGAAGCTGTGATTAAGATGGCGAATGAGGCACGCAAGTTAACAGGTTCCGAAAATCTCTGTATGGCCGGTGGTGTCGCACTCAACTGCGTGGCCAACGGTAAACTTTATAATACCGGAATTTTTAAAGATGTATTCATCCAACCTGCGGCGGGTGATGCAGGCGGGGCGCTCGGATCCGCGCTTGCAGCATTTCATATTTATTTTGAACAGGAACGCATACGCCCGGTCTCGTTGGATGGGATGAAAGGCTCTTACCTTGGACCTGAATACACAGACCTGGATGTTCAACTGACTGCTAAAAAATATAAAGCAAAGTACACCCACATCCCCAATCATTCGGAACTGTGCAAAGAAGTTGCCCGGATCTTGTCCGAGGGCAATGTTGTGGGATGGATGCAGGGCAGGATGGAGTTCGGGCCTCGCGCGTTGGGTGGGCGCAGCATCCTTGGAGATCCACGAAACGAAGAGATGCAAAAGAAACTCAACGTTAAGATAAAGTTTCGCGAATCATTCAGGCCGTTTGCTCCTTCGGTGATCGCGGAAGAGTGCAACGAATACTTCGAGCACCCATCCGTCTCTCCTTACATGCTGATGGTGCAGCCGGTTGTGAAAAATCGTAGAAAAACTTTGCCACCCGGATACCACACCTTTTCGCTGAAAGATAAACTATATCACCTGCGGTCGGACATGCCTGCGATAACGCATATCGATTATTCGGCGCGGATCCAGACAGTTCATAAGGAAACCAATCCGAGATACTACCAGCTTCTGCAGGAGTTTAAGAAGCAAACAGGATATGGCGTGATCGTTAACACCAGTTTCAATGTTCGTGGAGAGCCAATCATCTGTACACCGGAAGACGCGTACCGCTGCTTTATGCGCACGGAAATGGACTACCTGGTGATCGGTAATTTCGTCTTCTCGAAAAAGGAACAGCCCTACTGGCAGGAAAAGGACAATTGGAAAGAGGAATTTACACTTGATTAAAAGAGTAGTGTGCTGATTAAAAACATGTAGTTATGGATTTCATGAAGGATCTTTATTCATTTCTCATCGAACGAAAAAAATGGTGGTTGACACCGGTAATCCTTGTGTTACTGTTCATCGGGATCTTGATCGTGATCGGTGGCGGCTCAGCGGTTGCACCGTTCATCTATACGCTGTTCTGACACCCGTACGACGCCGGTACTAACGCTGCCGGTAGACGTGAATTTTGAACATACAAAAGAGAACAACTTAAGAGGTAATCGCACCAAGCCTGATGGCATGGTTTTCAACACAGTATCCCGCAGGGACGTATTTTCAATCTGATACCGGCAATGGATCTTCAATATACATCACAAAGCGCGACCAGTCTTGAGAAAAAAACAACGAGTGTATATGGTAAAACCACTGTTGCTTCCGTTCTCAATCTCATTCGCGTAAAGCAGTGGGTTAAGAATCTCTTCCTGTTCATTCCAAGTTTTTTTGCCGGCTCACTTTTTAATATCGAGCACGTATCACAGCTTTTGCTGGGAGCCCTGGCGTTCAGCCTTGTTGCATCCTCCATTTACGTAGTCAACGACTATCAGGATCGGCATGTGGATCGTCTTCATCCGAAAAAACGATTCCGTCCGATAGCATCAGGCGAAGTTACTGGCACCACGGCATGGATACTGGTCGGAGTTCTATCATCCGCAGGTTTGGTATTAGCTGCGTGGGTAGAACCTTCGTTTCTATATTTAGTGCTGGTATATTTTACCCTAAACCTCGCATATTCGTTTGGTCTAAAACACATACCCATTGTTGACTTATTCATTGTTTCATCTGGATTTTTGCTTCGGATCTATAGCGGCGGCGTGATCGCCGGACACGACATCACACACTGGCTTTCGCTCATGATCCTTCTGCTTTCATTGTTCCTTATCGTTGCAAAACGACGTGATGACCTTTTGATACAGTCAAAAACAGGAGAAGTGGTCAGAAAAGCGTCTCAGGGATACAACGTGGAATTCATTAACTCATGTTTAACGCTTGTGTCAGCAGTAATGGTAGTAGCCTACATTATGTATACTGTATCACCGGAAGTTACAGAACGCTTTGACAGCAATTACCTCTTCATCACGACCATCTTTGTGATCGCTGGCGTAATGCGTTATCTTCAGATAACATTTGTTGAAAAACGAAGTGGGTCTCCAACAACTGTCCTGTTAAAAGACAAGTTTATATTATTTACAATTGCCAGCTGGATTATCAGCTTCTACATAATAATCTATACAACAAGCGGACTTTTGAAGTAACATGCATACAGCTTCGGAAAAACGTCAAACGACGAACACCAACAGCGGTGAAAAGCGGGAGCTCGTGTTATTTGATTTTGACGGGACACTGACAACCAAAGACACGCTTGCAGAATTCATGATCTTCTATCACGGTAAAGCAAAATACTATCTCGGGCTTGCTATTCTTTCACCAGTCATGGGATTGTATCTCACCGGATTGATGGAAAACTGGAAGGCAAAAGAGATTTTCCTGTCGTGGTTTCTCAAGAATGAAGAAGTCAGCAAATTCAATGAACGTTGTACAGAATTTGCCCGACGCAAACTTCCTGGGCTTGTAAGAAAAGGTGCGATTGACATGATCCGAAAATACAGGGACAATGGTGCAACAATTGCCGTTGTTTCGGCGTCTGCGGAAAATTGGGTAAAACCGTTTTGCGATCAACACGGATTAATTTGCCTGAGTACAAAATTGGATGCGCAGAATGGGACACTCACAGGGAAGATCGCCGGAAAGAATTGTCATGGTCCCGAAAAGGTTTGTCGGATTAATGAGCATTTTGTCCTCACAGGTTTCGACCATATCATCGCGTATGGTGATACATCCGGCGACAAAGAAATGCTGGCATTAGCGGATACGAAATTCTACAAACCGTTCAGGGATTGAGTTTTTCCCGGAAGAGCATGATCTGGATAACTCCCTGATCTGACGTTTTGATAAACTGTGGATTCTGTTCTTCCTTAATACGCGAAGCTTCCACACCTGCCTGTCTTAGGTGGCCGTAGAGTTCCTTCAACCTTGTATCCGTGAAGTCATTTGCCTCTTGCTCCTTCACCACTAAATGGATCCCAATATCCTTGCGATCAGAAAGCTTTTTACCAATGTAGTAGAGCAATTCCTGCTGTCCACGCTCAAGACTTGTGGACTCTTTATCGAAAGCAATCGTCTGACCAACATTCTTACCTACGATGGAATTCCAATCATCCTGTGAAATGTATTCCTGATTTGACGCAAGCAACCCAGTACCTACGCGTACCGCAACAGTATAAATGTCAGCAAGCTGCTGATCACGGTTGCTACAGAAATACGCCACGCTATCGCCATAAATGGAGAAGTACGCGTCGAACTTCGCAGAGTTGACTTCTGGCCCAAGGTTAACAGGTGCAGACCATGTTTCCCACGAATTGTAAAGACGTTCACTATAAAAAATATCTGCATCGCCAAGACCGTTGTGGCCATTGCTTGCAAAAAATAATCGCTTCTTGTCTGCCGACAAAAAGGGCGAAATCTCGTAACCGCTTGTATTGATGGTTGGACCGAGATTCTTTGGAATACTCCAAACGCCGGGCTTACTTTTTGTGCTAATGTATAAATCTTCTTCGCCCTGGCTGTCTGTTGTGCGCATTGAAATTAGCATAACATCAAATTCTGGAGTAACGTACATGCCAACGAAGTCCGTATTTTCGATACCACGGAGGGGAATGAATTCAGCTTCCCTCCAACGCTCATTTACAAAGCGTGAAAAATATATTCCAGAAAGCTTCTCCGTAGATGAGCTTTTAAAAACGTAAAGGATTGAAGCGTCATTGTTTAACCCGATCAATACATTGTTGTCATGATCATTGAGCGTGGCTAGTCTATTCACAGCAGGCTTCCATGAATTGCCAGTACGTTCGGCGTACCAGATATCCTGACCACCATACTTGCCGCCAAAATTTCCTTCGTAAAAAGACCTGACAAAAAACATCTTTGACTGATCGGAAGATACCAATGGCACGCTCTCCTCTCCTTTGCTATTCACTGCGGATGATAATTTCCTTACCTCAGAAAATTCGAGCACCTGACCAATTACAGTAGTTGTAAGTATAAATAACAAATAAGCGATGGATACTTTCTTCACCATGTATATTGATTCTCCTTTTTAAAATTATTCAGTCGCATTCCGAGAATGATCTCATGGCTGCTGCCAGCAAACTGTTGAAATCTGCTCATCGAGAATTCATATGTATACGCAGCTGAAAACTTTTCGGTAAAATTGAATCCGATCATAGTCATGCCACTCTGGAAACTTCGATACCCGATTCCAGCCCACGCAATCTCCTGGATGTACGCTTTCGTCTGCGCTTCCCACGCAATTGATTCATCGAGCAGATAAAATAAGTTAACACTCGGCTTAAGGGCAAGATTAGGATTGAGTTGAAATGCAACGCCAGCCTGTAACGCTCCGGTATAAAATGCCTCTTCAAAGGAAAGCTCGGAAGATTCAATCGACGTGTGAACGAGTGGCAGGTATGTGGCACCGATATAGAAAGTTTTCGAATACAATAAAAAACCGGCGCGCACATTGAGATCCGTCTGCGAAGTCGAACTGTTGAGCAAATGGTTATAATAAGTGTCGTTGTCTGGATCGCGAACCGTGATCTCGCTCATGTCGAGTTTTCTACTCTCAATGATTGCGCCTGCTCCAAAAGAAAGATGCAAGGCAGTTGTCAATGGATAATGAAACCCGTAGGTGACACCGCCACCAATCGTATTGATCACGCCAATCGTTGACTGAAAAATTTGTCCGCTCAAACCATGGATGCTACGCTTTAATCGCGGAACACGCATAAGCGAAGGATTGCTCAGTCTTAGTGAATTATACGAAAGATCAACCGGCTGCTTAAGTCTTGTGTTATAAGATACATTAATGAATTTCGGCGAATTGTCGCCGAAGCCGGTCCATTGGTAGCGGTAGGAAAGTTTAAGATCACTAAAATTCTCTATACCACTAAACGCAGGATTGAGGATAGGTGCAAATTGAAATACCTGCGCATTGTTAGGAACATACTGCGCCTGCGCTTTGAAACAAATAACACAACACGCAATCGTCAAGACCCGCCGTAGCAACAACATCTTCTTTATACTCATTGTCTCACAATGCTTCCTGGAAACGAGAAGCTTCAGCACACAGCCGGTAAAAAACTCGTTCCAATGTCACCATCAAGGTGACTCACACCTGCTGGCACAATATTATTTCGACGTGAACAAAGTTTAACCACACGCGTCAGCAGTTGACTAATTCTTTTCCTATGTCAGATTTCGTTTCGATCCTGTTTTGGACAGGTATCATTGTTGTCTTTTATACTTACATCGGATACGGGATTGTCATATATCTTATATCGCTGGTTCACAAACACCGCAGAATTGTGGAACCGACAAAAGAACTGCCGCATGTCACGCTCATCGTTGCTGCGTACAACGAGGAACAATTTATTGCCGACAAAATATCCAATACATTATCATTGGATTATCCGCCACACAAACTTTCAATATTCTTTGTAACGGATGGCTCTACGGACAAGACAGCGGAAATTATCAGCGGCTATTCTAGCATTAAGCTATTTCACGAAGCCGGTCGCAACGGGAAAATCCACGCGGTCAATCGCGTGATGAAGCATGTAACTACCCCTATCGTTATCTTCTCCGATGCGAACACCTTTTTAAATCCAGCCGCGATCCAAAACATAGTACGACACTATGAAGACCCAAAAGTTGGTGGAGTTGCGGGCGAAAAAAGAATCTTCAAAAAAGCGGAAGACAATGCGTCTGGCGCCGGAGAGGGTCTATACTGGAAATATGAATCCTTTCTCAAGCAGAAAGATTCTGACGTGAATTCCGTTGTTGGCGCTGCGGGTGAACTGTTTTCAGTTAGAACAGATTTATACGAGCCACCCGCAGAAAATATTATCATAGAAGACTTTTATCTATCGCTTTCCATTGCTGCGCGTGGTTACCGTTTCATTTATGAACCCGAAGCGTTCGCAATGGAAACAGCATCCGCTTCCGTTGCGGAAGAATGGAAACGAAAAGTACGGATTTCAGCAGGCGGTTTCCAGGCAATGATCAAACTACGCCAGTTGTTGAATCCTTTCCGATTTGGAATGCTTTCCTTTCAATACATTTCACATCGCGTTTTACGGTGGACACTTGCACCCTTGTTCTTACCGATCATTTTCTTCTCGAACATATCATTAGCGTGGAGTGATCATTGGATTTATTCGCTGACACTTTTTGGCCAGGTGGGCTTTTACCTATTAGCGCTTGCGGGATACGTAAATCGCGAACGCAAAATCTCGGTCAAGGGATTTTTTGTTCCATATTACTTTTGTGTAATGAACTTATCCGTGTACGCTGGACTCAGGCGCTACATCAATGGCAACCAATCCGTTGTCTGGGAGAAGTCACGACGGGCTGCTATCACCGCATAAATTTCAATTCAAGACACGAAATAACTGTCTTTTTGCAGGCTTTTAGGTGCCGGGCTTGCTCATTTCCTTAAGTCCTTTAATTTTGCCAGCCTTAATAGCTAATTATGGGACGTATATTCGAAAAGAGGAAACACAAAATGTTTGCGCGTTTTGACAAAATGGCGAAAGCCTTCACGCGCATTGGCAAAGACATTGCAATCGCCGTTAAGCATGGTGGCCCTCTTCCCGAAAACAATCCCAAGCTTCGATTAGCAATTCAAAACGCGAAAGGTGCCAACATGCCGAAAGATCGCGTTGAGGCAGCGATTAAACGCGCATCTTCGAAAGAAGAAAAAGATTACCAGGAAGTAACTTACGAAGGATATGCACCGCACGGCGTTCCCATCATTGTTGAATGTGCAACAGACAATCCGACACGAACTGTAGCGAATGTGCGTCTGCAT
This sequence comes from Chryseosolibacter sp., assembly GCA_035628595.1. GTDB lineage: Bacteria > Bacteroidota > Bacteroidia > Cytophagales > Cyclobacteriaceae > Chryseosolibacter. The sequence continues at coordinate 9,449 of DASPJN010000017.1, read as the reverse complement.
TTCGCAAAAAATGGTGGAAGCATGGGAAACTCCGGTTCTGTTGTTTTCCTTTTTGAGCGGCGAGGTGTATTCAAGTTCGATCCTTCTAAATTGAACCTTGATGAACTTGAACTTGATTTGATCGACGCTGGCGCTGAAGACATCGAGAAGAACGAAGATGAGATTGTCGTCTATACGAAGTTCACCGAATTCGGACACATGCAGAAATATCTCGAATCAAAGCACCTCGATGCTAAGAGCTCTGAGATCCATTACGTTCCTACCATGACCAAAGAGCTTTCGGAAGAACAGCAGGACGAAGTACTGAAACTTATCGAAGTACTGGAAGCTGACGACGATGTTCAACAGGTTTATCACAACCTGGCGTAGTCAGAAAACTTTCCTGTAAAGCATCTTAGAGACGGCAGCCAGCCAGTAAACAAACATCTTCGGCGCATCCAGCATTGTTGTTGGCTCAGGAGCCGGCGACGAAACCGTTGTCGCAGAAGCAGCCTGCTTCTGACCACTTTTCACCACCATAAACCGCTCCTTCAAGTCAAGGAATCGCTTCTCAAAAAATTCATAGGATAATGAAGAAACAAAAATTGTGGAAACGATTGACAACGCATATAACATCACATTAAACAATACCGGGTCAAAGCGATCAATGCGCAGGTATCGCAGCGCAAACAATGAAATTGTGATGCACAAGGTGTGATACATGTATATACCGTACGAAATATTGCCAAGCGAATTCAATAATGGTGTTTCCATCGAAATTTTAATTCGTGGATTGGTTGAGAGATTCATAATCAGAATCACAAACGCGAGTGCTTCCGCGTAATTGATCCACCAGTGATGCAATGGCAGAATAAACAGGGTTACCACTGCAATCAATGATAAAATGAATGCAGCACGGCTATAAATGACAGCTAGAAATTTTTCTTTGTGTGCAAATAACACCCAGGCCCCAATCGCACCAATCGCCATTTGTTCGACCTGGAGAAGAATCCATATTCGCAGCAATTTCTGCATCACAAGCGTGTTGTAACCCGCGACCGCGAATTCAAGACCTATCGTGAGCAGTGCCTTTATGCCGAGGAATGCGATCAAAAACACGGGAAGCGATGTGCGGAACCATTTAACCAAAACAGGCCATACGAGATAAAATTGCTCTTCAACGCCAATGGACCACAATTGATTTCCTCCGATCAAATTCGGAGAAATGGTACGCATTACGTTCGGAAGCACGAGCAACAACAAACCGGCAGTAAGCCAAAAATTTTTCTCAAGCAATTGTGACCCCATTATAGACAGATCGAATAAATAGGGCATGACAAACAAACAGAGGAAAACGATGAGATAGTATAATGGCCAGATCCGAAGGATTCGTCTGATATAAAAATTCCTGACGTTAATTTCGCCACTGCGTTTGTCCTCCTCCAACAATAGGAACGTTATGAGGAAACCGCTCAGCACGAAGAAGAACGAAACTGCTTTGTGGCCCAACGCATCAACCGCAGTGTTGCCCCAGACATTTGAGTACCCTGATAAAAACTTATACTGTTCAATGTGATGAAAAATCACAGCGGCTGCTGCAAAAAAACGCAGGGCGTTGAGGTTTTTAAAGTAGATCCTTTTTTCCATGGTACGTGATGGCTTCCGCAGAGGAATTTTGTGACCATGTAAAAAAGACGGGCCAGCAGTTATTGAGAGATCGTCAGCTTGTCGTCAATCATGCGATTGTTGTATTGCTGAATAATTGCCTTGATGTAAGTCTCCATCTCAGCCGCGATTTCACGATGTGTCTTGATGAGGTTATGTTCGATTAGTATGTCAGTTTTGAAATTATATAAGCCGAGAGATCGCGTGCCATCGAACATCAACAAATAATCCTTCTTGAATAATTGATAAGTATTGTCTTTATAATTGAACGCAAACGGTTCACCGAGATCGCTCTTTATATCGCGCCCGAATGCGACATAAGGCTTATCATAATTGAGCATACCCAACACTGTAGGCATGATATCGATCTGCTGCGTGATCTCCTGTTTCCGTCCGGCCAGTTCCTCACCCGGCGAAAAATAGATGACTGGTACTGCGTAGAGCCCCCGGGGCGTACGGTATTCTTCAAACTCAATGTTTGACGACGTGTGATCGGCGGTAATAACGAACAGCGTGTTCTTATACCAATCAGATGTGGAAGCGGTTTTGAAAAACTCCCGCAATGAATAATCCGTGTATTGAACGCACTTGTGTATTGGCTGCGTTCCTTCTCTGAACCGGCCTTTAAATTCTTCCGGTACAACAAATGGATGATGACTTGATAATGAAAAAATGCTCGACATAAAAGGCTCCGGGAATTCATCAAGTTTATCTGCATAAAACTGAAAAAACTTGTCGTCCCATATTCCCCACAGGCCGTCATAATGATCATCATTGTCGTACTCAGACATGCCATAATATTCCTCAACACCGGCGAGGTTCATAAATGCCTGGAAACCCATCGAACCGTTTGGCGCTCCGTGAAAGAATGATGTATGATATCCTTTTTCCTTCAGCAACGACGCGAGGCTGTTAATCCGGTTTCCCGAATACGGTGACAAAAAATATGGTACACCCGTTGCCGGGATACTACTGATCACCGACGGTAAACCATCGATGCTCTTCCTGCCATTCGCAAAAGAATATTCGTAGGTAAGGCTGTGCTGAATCAATGAATCGAGAAAAGGCGTGTACCCTTCGTAATTACCGTTTTCCAAATCTTTATTGAAGGTTCCGAAAAATTCCTTCGAAAAACTTTCCAATATAATGACGACAACATTTTTCTTTTTGAAAGCAAGCGTATCCGAAGGGTAATGCTCGGGCGTATAAATCCGGCTGGCTTCCTCGTCGGAAAAATAGTTTGCCCGCTGCACCTTGGTTTTACCGATCGTGCGAATAAGTGTGAATGGGGTATTAAGTACGATACTAATATCACGCGGATCCTTTACAACGGCACCTGCATTGCTCAAGGTGATAGGACGTGTGCTGTGACGAAACCCGCCGCGAATGCCTCCCACTACCAGGTATGCAACCAGAAAAACCATCACAACACCAGCTACATAGTACGTAATGGCGTTTGCTGTTTGTCTTCCCCAAATCTTAATGCGGTTATACAGCTTGACCATCAGAATAACAAGGCACACCCAAAAAAGGACCGCGTACCAGTAATCAATGGCAAACTGCATCACGAGTCCGCTCACGTTTTGTTCATTCTCGAATTGTTTAAAGATGTCAGCTGTCGTGCGGCGCAGTGTAAATCTGTAGTAAATGAAATCGCACACGTTCAGCAACAGCGCAAAACCATTGGTTAAGAAAAAAAGGTAACGTGCAAATTCCAGGTAACCGTAACGAAAACGAAAATCGAACGGCATGATCATTAACACAATAAAAAGCATGTTTGTGTACAGCACCGCGACAAGATCGAATTGCATCCCGCCCAACATGAGTCGCAGGAACATGCCGAAGGTCATGTCAGGAAAATACTGCGTGTTAAAAAGGTAAAACCCAATGCGGCAAAGGCTAAAAAGCAACATTGAAAGCAGCAGGCTTTTGATTAATGCCCAATAAATATTGCCGCTATAAGGCCAATCGCGTTGGAAGATATTCACAACGCGAAGTAAATAAAATCGGCGCAGACTTGACTACGCTAAGCTGATTATTGCGCAGCGGTTGTCGACAGATTCGGTATGGTGATAGTGAACTTCGTGCCTTCTCCAAGTTCCGATTGAATACTTACGGAACCAGCGAGCTTCTCAACGGCGCTTTTCACGATGTAAAGTCCAAGTCCGGAACCTTTACTGTCGGCGTTAGCCCTGAAAAACATTTTGAAAACTTTTTCAACATACTCGGACGGAATGCCGATTCCATTATCAGAGAATTTGATGACCGCCTCTTTCCGGTCGACGGCAATTTCAACTTTCAAATAACAATCGCGTTTCCAACGATCGCGGTATCGTACCGCATTTGAAATAATATTATTAAAAATAATGAGCAGGCGGCTGTAATCGGAAAAGAAAGGAACTGTTTCATTGATCTGACGAATCGAGCGAACTTGCTCTGCTCCTTCCATAAACTTCAGCGAGTCGATCGATTCCTGGAGGAGCGATCCGAAATCAATCTGTTTCGGAAGCACATCCATTCGCGAATTGCGTGAATAGTTAATGATGTCAGAGATGAAATGATCAAGCTTGTCGACACTTCTTTCGATCAAATCGAGATAATATTCAGTGTTATTTTTGTCAGGATCAACCTTGATCATGTTCAGCAATCCCTTCACTGACATGAGTGGGGCGCGCAGGTCGTGCGACGCGCTGTAAACAAACCGGTCAAGCTCTGCATTGATCTTTGTCAACTCATCGTTCTGACGCTTCAACAAGCATTCTGTCTTCGTCTGGTTTGTGATATCACGCGACAGAACGGTGACGCCCGTAACAACACCATTGTCAATGATCGGATAAGTTTTTATCTCAAAAGTGTGCGTTTCGTTTTCGATGATGTAATCCTCTATAAATTTTCCACTCTTACCTGACAGGCTGCTTTCGTATCTGGCTTTCCATGACTCTTTCAGAGCATGATCATTGGCGGGCAACATTTCGAGAATGTTTTTTCCTTTTGCCAATCGTGCCCCGTAAGCTTGTTTGTAACGTCTGTAAAATTCTTTATTGAAATCTATTAGCTCAAAGCGCATGTTCACCATCCACAGACTGTCTTGAATAGTATTAAGAATAGAACGGAGGTTTGCTTCGTCTTCAAGGATTCGTTTTTGATATGCCTTCCGAATGGTGATATCGCGGCTAAAAACAGAAATGATCTGCGTGCCGTTGGGTTTGCTTACCGATTTGAAATGTATTTCCCAGTAATATTTGCGACCGTCAACTTCAAAAGATTCTTCGACTTTGATAGGCATCCCGCTAAGGGCGGTAATACACCGTTCTTTCCATTCGAACGTTAACCGTGCATCAACCTTTTCCATACTCTCAAGCAACAGGCTGCCCTTCTTCAGGTCAATTCCATAAGTTTCAAGAAAGATCCAGTAAAAGCCGGGATTCAGGTTGATAACCCTGAACTCTTCGTCCAGCAATAGAATATTTGAATTGGCATCTTCAATGATGGATGTGAACATGTCTTGCCACACATTCACTTCAGTCTCTAAAATTGGCATCGCTCGCTAATGGTTGTCAAAAAAGGAAAACTGGCGAGGCATGAGACGATCATGACTGAAGAAAGGCCGGCGTTTCCCGAGTCTCGTTAACGTAAAAACGACAACACGGGATAACTTTCCTCAATAAAATTGTAAAAGTTTTTTAAATATTATTCTCGAAGTGATCGAATCACCTCATTTCAATCGTTTGCAGTTTCCAATTCCGAAGCCCGCAGCCGGCACATTTTTTTCACGAACACCCTGACGCTTACAATTATCCCGTCGGCATACATGGCATTCGATAGTGTTCACAAGCAGATTAAAACAGATAAGAACGTAATACTTTCAGAGTTGCAACACAGCCTGGAAACGACAACCGTGTTGGGGATTTTCCTGAAAGACACAAACGAACTTGTAACAACGGCGGTGAAAAGTCTTACTGAAGAGCCATCTGGTGACTGGCTGGTAACGCTTATGTGCCAGGATCTTCACGGATATGATATTGAGAATCCCAACATTTTGTTGAGCAACATTGAGCGCGTTATCCCTTTTAACATCAACTTCGACGATCCAATGTATACACGGGAAAGGCGAAAAGAGAAATTTAAAGTATAGGTAGGCGTTCTGCCGAACCCCGTTCCCATTATCCACCTCATCTGGCACTTCTATTGCGAAAACTTAAATCAGGTACGAGTTTTTACTTACCAGGATTGGCTACCATCACCGTAAGTGTAGTTAAATAAAAAGGATATGGAGTATAGAGCGCTTCTGCCATTGATCAACCTGCTTCTGCTGGTACTGGTAACAGGATTATTCGTTTTCATCAAATACTATTTTCTCACAAAAACTTCCATTGCAGGTAAGAAGCTTCAACATCATGAAGTGGCAATTGCCATTTTCATGGGATTCGTTGTTTCATTTGTCATCTGCAACCAGGGGATTCCATTTGTAAACAAAGCATTATTCTTTGGTGCTTCGGTCGGACTTCATTGCGTTATGTCGTGGCTTGAACACAAGACACATGGAACAAAATCAATCTACCCACGATCATTCATGATCTTTCACAACGGAAATTTCTTGAAGGGAGCCATCGGCCAACACAAGATCACCGAAAAAGATATCCGCCGGTTGTTAAACCTGAAAGGCATTTTTGATCTAACAGAAATTGACACGATCATTCTGGAGAAGAATGGCGAACTTTCCGTGATCTATAAAAACAAAATGAAGGCGACTTAGTTATTCTGATGACCAGCAATTGCCGTGGGAGGCCCATCGCTGGCAAATGAATTTGGTTTCACCAGGATCATACGCAACGAATTACACAATTGACCGAAGTCTGTTGGTTTATTAAAGAAGTGAAAAACACCCTTCCTGTTAAAGAACTCTACTTCAACACTATTAATACTAGTGGAGAAAATAATGATCGGAATGCCGTTTAGCTTCTGATGCTTTCTGATTTCAGTTATCAATTCGCGTCCATCCATCTTCGGTAGATTAATATCGAGAAAGATATAATCCGGATTTTGCGGAAAGTCTATGAGTTTGGCCATTCCTTCCTCCCCGTCATTTGCAATGACACAATTGATCGACTTACCGATCTTAAGTTGGTTAACCGCTGCGATAAACAAATCGCAATCGTCAAGGTCATCTTCAACGTACAGAATTGTCATCGGGTGCTTGTTAAGTATCTACAGATCACTAAACTAGAAAAGTTCTTGAAATTAAGATAGCGGGAATATTTTAATAAATTGAGCCAGTTCTGGTTTTGCTACTTGTTATATCCCGGGTCATTCAAAATTTAAAAGCAATCTCAAAGGGATCAATCTCAGCAGTAACCAGTGGCCCAGATAGAAATAGATCCCTTGTTTCTTTGGAATGGAAATCTGAAAACTTGAATTTATGCAGCTATTAAGCAAGTAGCGGGGATCACAAAAAAAGAAAGCCCCAAAACGTTAGTTTTGAGGCTTTTCGTAGTCCGTAGGGTACCAATATCAAACCTATTATTAAGTGACTTTCAAAAATTCGCACGATATCCGTTTAAAAAATTGATACCCGCAAAGACTAAGAAACGGCCATCCCGTCAGGTTCGTTTCTTGGTCCAATTGTGGGGCAAAATGCATTTTCCCCCCGCAGATTACGCTGATAAAGGCAATAGAACTGCGAGTTAATCCAAGGCGCGCTATTAATTCACCTTTATCCGTGAAGTATTCTTGTTATCGGAGATCCTGATCTTAGAGCCTGTTTCTTCCAATAAAATGTCCAGACTCGTCGCCGTTGTTTTCACTAAAATCTTTTCGTCCAAAAAATAATATCCTGGACAAGTTACCTTAACATGCAGTTGCCATTCTTGAACGACACCTAAGTCTGATAATTTCATTTTTTGTGTGGATCCTCCCGTAGCTTGGAAAACAGAGTTTAGCTCTGTATTGTCAATCATACCGCGCATATGACCGAGCATATCATCTTTTCTTAATCCAGGTTTGAATTCATCTCGGTAAATTTCAGTTATCAGATTCTCAACAAGTTGATCCCTATCGGCAAAGGTAGGGCAATTCAGAACCTTGATATCAAACATAATTCTATCACTGTTAATCGGGTACAAGGAGTTCGCCTCCTTAACTGTAAAAGTAATCTCTCGTGTGCCCAGCCTGGAACTTATAATCTTTCCACCGGAGGCAGCGAGATCAACAACCTGATAAGTTATTTTGGTGAAATCTGACTTAAAGCGCCAGTATGATTTCCAAACATTATTTATCAAGTACTTTTCTTCGCCAAAGAGCGTTTTACCTGTAATCGAGCCAATGCTTGTGTACCCAACGGTGACATCGTCGTTAAACGGTCGGAAGTAATTGACGTATTCTGGTTTTACGTAGTCACTGACAGACTTTGCGAATACCAGATTGTACGGAAGGGTCATTTCAAATGAGTATTTGCCTTTATCAATTGGACTGATCGGCACCCAAACAGTTTTTCCCTTCAGATACTCAAAGGCCATCAATCCCTTCTTCGATTCGCTTATCCCAAATGTTTCGGGATAGTCCTTTTCTTTGTGGGTCGTGACCGTGACATCAATATTCAGGTTTGCGTTCTTTCCATCAATCACATCTAAAGACCCAGCATCGACCGTAACATAAAATGGCTTTGCCCCATGATATTCCTGAGCAGCGATGGCACTAATCATCATAGATAACGCCGCCGTCAGGAACAAGTCAAAAGCAACTTCCCTGGCCGAGTGAGAATAAAATTTCTTCATAAAGGTGGGGAATAATGAGGAACGTAACTAAGGTAAATAACGTCCTTCTAAATTCAAAAAAAACTTCCCCGACACGGTTGCCTCAACGAAGTGAAAGGCAGACATCCGTCACTGATCACTGAAGTGTTCCTACAGGTGAACGATATGTTGATGAAGAACGCTCAGGGTCATAAATGCAAGGCAGAAAATGAATCATTGCCACTAAGAAAATTTGTAAAGTGTGCAGGCTGCGGAAATCCCCTTACAGGATATGAAAGGAGGAAGATTTTAAAGAATGGAAAAGCGCTTCACTTTCACTATTACAGGTGCAATACTAAGAGTTGTAAGTGCAATCGAAGCACCACTCTAATGCACGAGAAATTTGCTGACCTGCTTGACCAATACAGATCGATAAGAATCTAATACCTGTGATCATGAAGCAACTTGAGATTACCTGGAACAACATAGTGGATTCATCAACGAACGACTCCAAGTCAATGATTGCCAAACTGGCTGACCTGAAAGATATTGGAAAAGGTCGAAGATAGATTTGCAATCGGCGAAATTGACAGGCCATTTATGAGAAAGCAAGCTTAAAGCTTAAGACAGAAATCAAACAAATATCTGCGGAACTTGAAAAGTCGAGTCTGAATTTATCGAACCCGTCTAAACTCATAGAGCAATGTGTCGTATTTGCCTCAGATTTAGCGAATTGCTGGTTAAATGGTGATTATGAGGAGCGGCAAATGGTGCAAATTATCCTCTTTCCCGAAGGAATAATCTGCGATAGAGAAAACGACACTTATCGAACCTCCAGCATTAATAAGGTGATTGAATTAATAGCTGAGTTCTCAGTAGTTACAATCAAAAAAAAAGCAACAAGTCAATCATAATGATAACCTGTCGCCTTCAGTAGTCCGTAGGGGAATCCTCATTTTTCTTATAACCTATTGAAAATTATTTACTTGTCTGTGTCGTAATCTCGTTTAGCGACACCGGAACGACACGCATCATTAGAGTCGTTTTGTTGCGCTGACATAATCCCCTTGACGC
>DASPJN010000016.1:0-11456 GCA_035628595.1 Chryseosolibacter sp. | reverse complement strand
GAAATGGAGACCTGGTAAAAAAGATGGCGTGCCTGTCACTGTTCGATATGTGATACCACTTATTTTCAAGTTATAAAAACAAAAACTCCGATGATTACTGACCACCGGAGTTTCAAGCGTTACCGCTTTCAGAAATTGTCTGTTGCATTATCTGGATTTTAAAGTGATACTACTGAACATGCGGTACTGCTGACTTGTTGCACCGAACACAAAAAGGATATACCTCTTTACCTTTTTAGACACGCCATAAAGTCCACGATCGCCATAAAGGGCCATTCTTTTCGCGAGCCGCGCGTTGCGTACTGCTACATGGGCATCGTGTACTGCTTTGTTCACGCCATACAATGAAGTCAACAATGCTTTAAGTCCCGGAATGGCAAAATCGGTTTCATTCGGGTGATACAGCGGTGTGCTTTCAACCAGTTTAATGATCGTCCCGAAAGTGCTAAGTCTGCTTTCAAAATCCATGTAAGAGACCGGTCCGCGGGAAGCATCAACATGCGGCGTTGTGGCGCTGGCTTCTGGTCTCACTGTCTTCCTACGACGTGGACTGCGAAGCTTATCGCGATACCGTCTCGCATCGGCGATCAGCTCTGAAGATGCCTCGGAAACAATCAGCATGTTCAAAATCCGTGTTGCAATTCCAGGAATGGCGGCGAACGCTTTCTGTCGTTCGTTGATCACCTGGATCAGCTTCACCTTTGCTGTGTCGACTGCCATGACTGATGACTGGGCCGAAGAGAGCAAGGAATTCAAGGCAGCGACGTTCATTGATTCCATGCTCGGGTTGTACTTCTCGCCGAGGGCGTTGCAGTGGCCTAAGACCTGGTCGAAGGCGGCAACTTGTTTGTTAGAATTTGTTTTCATTAGTGAAAATTGTTTATATGTATTATCACGCAACTGCCGGTGTATGGGTTGTGATTTTTGCGAACTTTTTTAAAAATATTTTTATCTTTCTTAAAAGATAACCGTAACCGATATTTTACGTTTCAGTTCTTTCACCGCGAAGAATCTGAAATAGACCATTCGACATTCAACTCCATGGTTACACGTGCTGACGACCCACCCAACCGGCTGTCGATGAATGACGCATTCTAACGCTTAAAGCTGCAGACGGAGATGCGTCAATTCCGCAGAACGATACGGCTTCCCTAGTCCAATACTTCCCAAAGGATTCGTTGGCATCGAACCTGACCGGTATCCCTGATTCCATGAAACACTTGCGACATACGTCCGGCGACTTTTCGCGAAAGCGTTTGTAACCGAAAAAAAAAACACGTGCTATGAAGGGGGCCCTACGGGTTGGCAAGTGTCGCGCAACAGGCTGGCTGTTCGCAAAAACTCCCGCGACGATCGAATGCGCACCCAGTACCTTGTACAAGAAACAGGCGCGTCGTCTCTATACGCTTCTGCGCTGTCGAACTAAAACACTTATGACATGGCTATACGTCCGGGGGAGCAACGACAAAAACACATGGGCATGCCTATGCGCTTCCGCGCAGGTGGACAAAAGCACGCGTGACATGGCTATGCGCTCCCGAGTACATGAGGAAAAACATCCGGGTTATCGCCAGACGCACGTTGAGCCCATCGCAAAAACACCTGCGAGGCGGCTAGTTGCTCGCGGAGCATTGGACATCAACACGCGTAGGTTCCGAGGTTGCCTTCGGCAGGCTCCGGCAATATTCAAGACAGGCTCAGGAAACGGTTCAGCAGGGCAGCATTCTACCAGGCGACGCACATGGAAACAAAGTTTTTGCTCTTAAAAAGCAAGACACGAACGCAACGACTGACTTTACCAGGCGGCACTCCCCTTCATTTCTCAGTATGGAAGCACTCGGCATTGGTTTATCATCGATCACCAACTTTAACTATTTTTGCCAAAAATAGTCTATGGCTGAGTCAACAGAGTGCCCGAAATGCAAGTCGATTTATGGATATCCTACCGGAACTTCCATGATGTGTCCAGAATGCGGCCACGAATGGAACCCAGGGGAGAATAATGATCCCAGCGAATCGGTTGCATCGGAAACCGACTCATCGGTGGTGAAAGATTCGAATGGTGTTGTGTTACAGGATGGTGACACTGTGATCATCATCAAAGATCTGCCCGTGAAAGGATCGTCCAAGCCAATCAAGGCCGGGACAAAGGTGAAGAACATCAGACTCACTACAGGCGATCATAATATCGATTGTAAAGTGGAGGGTTTCGGCGCAATGGCACTGAAATCGATCTACGTACGCAAAGGGTGAAAAGGTAGCTAGCGCGTTGTATCTGATGCTTCGGCAACAGCCGCGACAAACAGGCAACTCAAAAGGAAACTCACACTCTATAATATACGCGTACAGGTGCATCTCATGGCCGATAAAGATTGCCATGATAAATTCATGAATACTTCACCCCAAAAGACCTTTTGGGTTTCATAGAGAATTTTTATTGGCACCCGAATAAGCATCATAGAAGGCAGAAGGATCGGCTTCCTAAAAAGGAAATACAAGAGCGCAACGGCTGCTTTCCGCAGATACGGTTTTTCGCCAACCGAACAACTTCCTTTAAGCCTTTTGCGGCTTAGACTCCGACCATTCCTCGAAAAAACTTTTGCCCTCAAAACTTTTCCATGCCGCAATGCATCCAAACAATAGATCCGTTTCCAAGGACATCATTTTCGGTTTTTACCATACTTAAACCTTTATCCTCATGATCCAAAATTATATCAGAAGCGCCACGCGAAATCTTGTCAAGCGCAAGGTCTACTCCTTTATTAATGCATTTGGTTTAAGCGTGGGATTTACCTTCTGCATACTAATCTACCTCTATGTTCAGGATGAACGAAGCTTCGATGAATTCCATGAAAACAAAAACCGGATCTACAGACTGGAGGCAAAAACCTATGATCTTCATCAACGCAATCCGAACAGCGACTATAATCAATCAGCATCCTTACCCCTTCCACTCCTTAAAGCCGTAAAAGATGAAATTCCGGAAGTGGAGTTCGGTACTCACTTCAGCTCGGGAAAAGAAAGTGCCATGAGATATGAAGACAAGGTGTTCACTGAAACCTATGCGCTCGTTGAAGCCGACTTCTTCGCAATGTTCTCCTTCCCTTTAATCAAAGGGAATAGAGAAAAGCTCTTTACATCGAAAAATGAAATTGTCATAACGCCTGCTATCGCTGAAAAATACTTTGGCGATGAAGAGCCTCTGGGCAAAACTGTCACAATGCTCATCGATGGTGAAGAGAAATTATTCACGGTTACCGGTGTCGTTCAAGCCCCGCCTTCCAATTCAAGTCTGACGTTCTCCATATTACTCCCAATGGAGAATGAAGCAAACTACGAACGAAATATCCAACAATGGTCTAACTCAGCGTATCCGACGTTCATTCAACTTTCCGAAAATGCCAATGCCGCAAACCTCAACGCCAAACTGGAAAAGGTGATTCAAAAATATATGAGCGACAAGCTCGAGCGTTGGGCAAAAGAACACAGCGTGCCGGAAGGAGTTAAGACTTATGAACTGCAATCGACAAACCTCGCCGACATACACTTCAAACCCGAGGTGAGCTTTAATAATGTCAGTGATCCGAAATATTCATTTATTCTCAGTGGTATCGGGTTGCTCGTTTTGGTCATAGCCTGTATCAACTACATAACACTTGCGCTAACTACCTCAACATCGAGAAGAATAGAAGTTGGGGTGAGAAAGGTGATCGGGGCGCAGCAATCGCAGCTGATCTATCAGTTTGGCTTCGAGTCAATTTTTCTGGCCATGCTTTCGCTGATCATCTCCATTCTTCTCGTGGTACTGGTCCTCCCGTTCTTTAATGACTTTACACAAAAATCCATTGCGTTATCTCCAACGGTAATGGTAAGCGTTTTCTCCTTCGGTTTGCTGCTTTCGATAATCGTCGGCCTGGTAGCGGGAAGCTACCCTTCCCTTTTTCTCTCACGGTTCAAACCTGCATCCGTGCTCAAAGGTGGGTTCACATCACGCCTCCAGGCAGGTTTCACAAAACCCCTGGTTGTATTTCAATTTGCACTTTCAGCATTCCTGATCGTCAGCTCGGTCATCATGTTCAGGCAAATGAAATTTATCACCACAAAAGATCTGGGTTATAACCAGGATCAGGTTATCGTGATCCCGACGCAGGCGGGTATGTCCGATGAATCTGATATGGTTGTTCAGCAATACAGGCAGGAGTTATCGCGACTTCCCTATGTCGTATCTGTTGCAGGAACGAGCGCGTCATTCAACCAGGGGTATATGCGCTTTGGCTATAAGGTTAACGATGAAATGAAAGTCGCCTACGTCTACGCGGCAGATCCATATTACATCAATACCCTCGACATACAATTAGTGATGGGCAGAAATTTCGATCCACAAATCATTTCAGATTCTTCCGCCCTTATCGTGAATGAAGCCCTGGTTAAAGATATGGGCTGGACTGATCCGCTAGCTGAACATTTAAACTGGCGTGAGGATAGCGCCGGCGTAGGCGACCGGATTATCGGCGTGGTAAAGGATTATCATTTTCTTTCGCTGGAGCGAGGCATTGCGCCTATGTTCATTTCCCTCGACAAAACCGTCGGCCATCTGACTACCATGCTCGTGAAGGTGAGCGGTACGGATATTCCAACGGTCATAGAGGGGCTCCAGCGCACGTGGCAAAACTTATATCCAAACAAACCTTTCAACTACAGTTTTCTTGATGAGGATGTGGCCCGGCAATATGAAAGCTACACGCGCTGGATGCAGATCATGAAAGTGGCGACAGGTTTTGCAATCTTCATTGCGTCACTTGGTCTATTTGGCTTGTCTGGAATCAATGCTTTGAACAGAACAAAGGAAATTGGTATCCGGAAAGTGGTCGGCGCAGGAGTAGGAAACATTTTTTTGCTATTGAACAGGCAATACATCTGGCTTGCGATGATTGCGTTCGTGATCGCTACGCCAGCATCGTGGTACGTGATGAATAAATGGCTTGCGGGTTTTGAGTTCAGAATCACAATAGGCTGGGAAGTTTTTGCAGTGAGTATGCTGGCAGGTGTAGCCGTAGCGTTGCTCGCGGTTACGTTCCATACCCTTAAGGCCGCGCTTGTTAATCCTGCTGAGACGCTTAAGTACGAGTAGGGTAACAGTCACTGTAATGCTTACGATTGCGTTCTTACTTTTGTGTCATCACCCTTGTAGCAACGATTAAACATCAATCAAACGTCAATAGAAAGGCCTGGTGAAGAATGGCATGTGCGACCGGCGGAATGGCAGGCAAGCATAGAACAAACTTACCAGGCGCAAGGACGTGAGTGCATGGCGGAGTGCAATGATGATCGGATGGTTGAGATGCGTTGTCACGGGATCGCGCATGGTTCGGTGAGTATTAACTTGTTCTTGCAACCTGAAGAATCAGAGTCCCGCGGGGCGGTGACTCTGATTTGGAAATTTTACTCAACTTTAAAGACCACCGTCTTGACAATTGCGGTGCAAGGCGTTTTCAGTGTAAAGTCAACCTTGCCATCTCCGGTCATATTGGGTTTAAGTGCCAATCGGGCAATTCCCCTCTCGTCAGCAAAAATGGTATGGGGTGCCTGGCCATGTTCTGATGTAGTAATATCAACTCTGGTGCGATTACTCACGGGCCTGTCATCATCACGCAACATTGTGAGAACAACCTGGATGGAGTCGGTTGCGCTTAAAGACATTGTTGGTTTACTTACATCCAATTTTACTTCATCCGGGCATGACCTGGTAAATTGGAGAACCTCCAACGCAACGAAATTATTTACTGTTGCGGATACAACAACGTGATCATCGGGTACATTAGAAGACTCAACAAAAAAAGCGAATTTACGGGAGCCAGGTTGTAACGTAATGGTGTCACCGCGGCCTTGCGAAGTTGCAGATACAGGTAAAGTATATAGCTTTCCATTTGTTGTGGTTACATAAACTTTTTGTTGCACGGCAAGTTCATCGTCGAATTCGACCGTTATAAGCTTTCGTGAGACACCATCAGCATTCAGGATATTGTTGTCCAACCGGAGAACAGGGCGCTGTATTTGAGTATGAACCAATTCGGAGCAACCGCACAATAGAATAAAATAGCAGGATAAAATGAGGGTTTTCATTGTTTCTTTTTTACGTGTTCATAGATACTTGAAAAGCTGAAGCCGATTCCCATATAAAATGGACTTTCTCCATTGACGCTAAATGCATAGCCAGAAGTAAGTAGAATTGAGTTCCGAAAAAAACCCATCACCGGGCCTGCCGCAAACTCTACGTCTCTGTCAGTACGGAAGTCAGTGTATGAAACATTCAATCCAAAGGACGGCTCCAGCCAATGAAGAAACTTCACAAAACCAAACTCTTTCCGTTTGCCTTCGTTTCGATCTGCAACCAAACGCGACACTTTCTTAATTCTGTCCCGTGTTCGATGTGGATTATAATAAGTCCATAGTAATGATGCTCCAGCAGTCGGTTTAAAGTTTGAAGGTGAAAGCGGATAGTCTACCCGAAGTTTTTCTTCATCAATACGGTGAATCAACAATGCCGATTCAACCACATCCACATGCCATCCAACATCCCTTACCTTGAAAGTTGCGGTAGCCAGCTCTACTCCGTCATCTAACACGCCTGTTCCGCCATTTTTATTCCCGTCAGAATTATACCACATGACAGATATAGTTAATTCATCACCATCGTCGACATTGGCTTTGGATATATCAATGTTCGCATATACCAGGCGTTTGAATATCTCACGACCTGCGTGCAACGCGAAGATATCTCGTACGGCGTCATATGCACGCGCGTCTGACATCAAGTGTTCGAGTTTCCTAAGTTTGCCGTCAGTCATTGAATCGCCTGACACATGTGAATATCCATTCTGTCGTAAGGTCTGAATAAACATCGCAGAACTGTTAGCCAAATTTTGAAAGATCTGACTACTCTCCTGTAACAGTGCCAGCACATCCTGATTCGCCACGAGGTCGGGAGTTGCGTTCAAAGTTTCGGTTAGTTTACCCAAATTCTCTTCTGAACGACGATACATTTCTTCAAAATCTGTAACGGTGAGCGTGGTAAAACTGAGAAATGCATTAATCGTTTCGCTGTTCGATTCCTTTATCCTTTTGAGCAAACTATGAAGTAACTTGATTGTGTTTACTTCGGACGTGATCGAACTTATGACCCGGTTTTCAAATGACGCGCGATCTTTGTCTTGAAAAACCGACACCGGATTACCCCGGATATAGCTTTGATAGAATGTGTCTTGTAACCGTGACTCGATCAAGCTATCAACTTTTGGTCTGAAGAGTGTCAGAACACTATCGATATGCCTATACTTGAACGGCTTGGCATACAACGCGCGGTATTGAGGGTCAACCTGGTCGGAAATAAGATCGAGAATAGGCAGATCGAGATGAAAATTTACCTGCTGAACCGTATTATAAAGGTTCTCGTCTATTTGTAATTCTTTATCACGGATGAATGTGCTATTCATCGCATGGAGTCGGTTAATTTCAGCTTTGGCTGTATTAACAGCCTTCGTCTTATCGGCTGGTAAAATTGCGGATGCAGCTTGCGGAATAGTTTTTAATACCTCGGAATCCCTTTTCAAACTTGTCCACAAGGAACTAAGTCGTCTTGACTCTATCATCAATCTGAGAAAATAATCAGCAAGTTCTTTAATTGGCATTGCGTTAACACCCAATGCTTTTTGCTGCTGACCGATTACATAATAGGGCGCAACTTGTACTTTTTTGTCGCCGGAGTGTGCTACCAGGGAAATGCTTCCTTGAAAATTAATATTCCTTGCTATCGCATCTTGATCAAATTTAATCTCCAACACGCTGTTACTTCCGATGACTGTGTACTTTTGATTCGATGAAAACCGCCTTTGTCCGTCTGTGGATGCGCCGCGATCCAGTTGATCAACGGTTTTTTCTAACCACCATATAGGCCGCGCGGGTGCCTGGTCATTCACTTTTTCATAGATCGTGACGTACTGCCTTGGTTCGTTATTGGGAAACTCATTTGAGCTTGTCTTGATACGGAAAACATGGTGCGGCAAATCATTGTCAAACTTCACCATATATTCAAGGCCGAATGTCTCTGCAAGTCTGCATAAGTTCAGCCTGACACTGGACGGTGATTCAAGCAAAGCCGCTTGTCGTTCATGCCGTCGGCGAAATGCCAGCGATGTTAGCGTGTCAAGATCCAAAATGAAAAAGCGCGCATCAGGCTTAATGTCCTTAATGATAGCTTCGATATAAGGAGCCATTGTATTTGAAGCCTGGTCAACTGCGGAGGCCACTTGAATGGAGCTCAGTACCTGCTGCAACTCGGTCTTATTATTAAAACCGATGATCATTGCCAGATTTAGATAGCGGTCGCACTGGACTCTTACATCAAAGACCGTGTCTTGTGAAGTTAGAACATCCAGCTTCTTAAAACCCAGAGATCGCCGGGCTTCATCGAGCTCGCTTTCAGTATAGCCTTTTACAATCTGGTTCCGGTGCTCGGTTGAATAATTAATAAAAGCATAGCGCTGCGCCTTGGCATAACTCACTACAAATAGGAGTAGCATGCCGAAACAAATTTGTTTTCGAATCATGGGGTTCTTTTTAAAGTTATTGGATCGTGGATCGTGAACTGTCGCGTACAGAATTGCACACAATTTCGATAAGTGCGAGCATGGCAAAGCATGCTCCGGCGTGGAGTTTAATCATAGGGATCTTTTTAGGAGTAAAACAAAAAGCCCATTCTTCCTTTATCCTAAAGGCAGAATGGGCTTATGATGTTAAGATAGTGTGTGCGGAAATCACCTGCAAAGAGAAGCATGATAAGTTTTGCAAAATACCTCGTTCAGGGTATGGCCGTGATTCTAAAATTCTCGAAGCATGGTGCGTAATGAAAATGACGCACACCGGGCGACGCTGTATTGAGAGAGATGGGCAAAAGAGTTAGAGGGTTTAAAAGTTAAAGGTTTAAGGCTATCGTGCTGCCACGTCGCTCACTTCTATCGCTACCATCATCAAACTCAATCGTGAAAACCTGGCTTGTTCTTCGTTCGCGCAATAACGATTACACCGCAGCCTGCAAGCGCTCACCTACCGGTGGGCAACGACCGGCAGCATCTGGTGGAGGATGTATTTTGATTTGACGCCGCACCGCGTGAGCGATTGAGCGGCATGTTTGAGCCCGAAGAGGTTGTGGGTTTGATGGCGAGTAGCGAAAGCGCGACCTGAGCAAAGAAAGGCATGTGCGGCGGGGCGAAGGGCACGCCCAAAAAATCCCCTCATATTCCAGTACATATCAGTATCAGTACTGACTCGAATACCCTTCCGATGGTATAGCTAATGCCAGGCCAGGTGAAGAGATTGCATTACGCTTAAAACCATACCTAAACAACCTTCTATATGAAAACAAAATTGGTATTTGCATTCCTGCTCATCGCAGCTGCGGGCAACGCCCAAAATTTTTTATCGAAAACAGTAGCGAAACTGGCGAAAGGCATGGGGCAATCAACAAACGTTGAAACTACCGCCAACCTGGACGAAACCACTCCCCTTGTGATCATTGAATCAAACCTGCATCCCAAGCAGGTGGGTACGATCTCACAAACATTTTTTGACGGCTGGGTTCCCGGTGGTGATATGGCATTCGTGATGTTCAGTTCGAAAAAGAATATGTCGTATACGAAACTCGACGGAACTGTCATGATCGACGGCGTTCCTGTTGAGTACCAAACGGCAGGCATGTACACACTCACAACGACACCTGTGACCGCAGCGCGCAAGATTGAAATTATCACCAGCAGCCGGCAGACATCTTCTTTTACAGTGACACCATTTCTCACACCACCATTTAAGATCAAGTCAATTAACGGCGAAACCAATAACCCATCCGTTGACCTAACGAAAGATGTCACAATAGAAATCGATCCGCTTGACCTGCCGGCAAACAGTTTACTGAAGGTGAGCATCGCCATTAACCAGGTCAGCATTAAAAGCTTTTATGAAGTTGCCTTTGTTCGCTCGGGATCGACGATCACAATCCCAGCCAATGCGTTTCGCAACATCAACATTAAACCTGCTGGCGATGCGGTGTATAACTATAAAAAATCCTATATCGCCGTACACTATGAAACAACGGAAGAGGCAACGAACGTAACTGGCGCCTTTGCATCCGTGCCTTACGTGAGGTCTTACAGCGATGGCATGTTTGTGAACGTAACGGGTGAGCCGACGCTTAATCCCGGACTGTCAGTTAACGGATCTGTTGACGATTTCAAATTTGAAGCGTTCAAAGCGCATGCATTTTTAGCGAGACCGTTTTCACACATTAAGAATGTGGGATTAATCTCCTTTGCGCTTCGTGGAACTTCATACCAGGAGGTAACGCAGACAGCGAGCACAGGTCCGGTACGTATGAATCCGTTCGGCGGTGCATCAAGCACGACAACCGTTGCAACAATCACAATCACAAGAGAACTGCCATGGCAGGGTGTACTCGACGAATTGTATCCTGAATTTATGGCGGTGCTGGAATCGGAATTTGGCGCATCTTCGGTAGGCGTAAACAACATTACTTCGAGCCCATCGTATGCGGTGATCAACGAAACATCGTACAACGATCCATACACGAAAGTTGAATTCGCAAAAACATATCGCGACACGAAAGTTGTCTCGGCATTCATGCCATTCTCTGAGGGTTATGGTGCAAACTCAGTATACCAGAAGATCATGAATGAAACACGAACGGATGCCCTTGTGTCTCTTACGCTCGACCTTCAGCTTTCGCAGGAAGATGGAACTAGCAGGATGTTATTGATCCCTCGACTTGGTTTCGAAATAACGGGTAAGGCTAATGGCAGAACTGTACTTACAAAGTATGCTTCTGGTGTTGTTGAGTCAACTGTTGCGTCGGGCTTCGAAAAAGATGTTACGGCAGCGGAGTTGGTTTCGCTCATCCGTAAAACAGAGATGATGAACGCATTCCGTAAAGCACTGAAGGAACTAAAAGCAAGTGAGCAGTCGAATGGCGATTATGAGGTTGTGTGGAATTTGCAGAAGTGAAAAAAGGTTCAAGCTCAGAACGTTTAAAGTTTACAGTTCCGGTCGAAACACGACTGGTGGAAGACATTTACTGAACTACACAAGGAGGTTCGCTGATAAAGCGGCCTCTTTTTTATTAAGAAGTGCCATTCACCTTCGCATCAACGTCAGTTGATCTATTGAGTTCCCATTATGAAATCAATGTATTGACAAAAGCCCGTGCAGAGATCCCGCATGTAAGCGAAGCACTATTCAGCCATCACTCTTCGATATTCTTCCAGTATCTTAATGAAGTCTTCTTTCTCGCTGAATTCGAGATCATTGGCTTCAGCGTATTCTATCATTTTTGAATAGCCGGGTTCTACGAAGTACTGATCAAAGAGATGCTTATCAACAAATCGCTTCTT
>DASPJN010000015.1:0-3540 GCA_035628595.1 Chryseosolibacter sp. | reverse complement strand
AGATGGACAACTCATCCTGGCGCAGCATGGTGACAGACGCGTTGCAAGAATGGATGCACCGCTCTCAAGACCACGTCCGACATTTGTCACAATTGCTGATCATTACAATGGCAAGAAGTTTAGCAGTCCGAATGATGTGGTTGTCAGAAGCAACGGCGATATCTTTTTTACTGATCCTCCTTATGGTTTAGCGAAACAGGATGAAGATCCTTCGAAAGAAATTCCTTTCAATGGTGTTTACAAATCAACGCCGTCGAATGAAGTAACCTTACTCGTGGATTCATTAACACGCCCAAATGGAATTGCATTCTTCCCTGGCGAAAAACGTTTTATTGTCGCCAACTCTGATGCAGGAAAAGCCGCGTGGTATTTATATGAGCTGAATGAAAGTGATTCAATCGTATCACAACAAATCTTTCGCGACGTCACAGAGAATGTTAAAGCCGGTGAAAAGGGTTTACCCGATGGATTGAAGATAGACCGGCAGGGAAATGTGTTTGCAACCGGCCCGGGTGGAATCTGGATCTTTAATGCTGAGGGAAAGTTACTTGGCAAGATCAGGCTCGATCAGGCAACCGCCAATTGCGCGCTCGCCGACGGTGACAAAACCCTTTACATTACATCGCACATGTACCTGCTTCGAATCAAAATGAGATAAGTATGTTTTCCCTTGTGACACGTTCACAGATTTCGTAGATCGCACACCCAAACCTGAAACATGGAACTGCTGATTGATATTATCGGATGGATCGGCTCGGTTGAGATCCTGCTTGCATACGGCTTAAATATTTATCAAAAACTACGATCCGATTCTCCGTGGTTTTACTTTCTTAATTTTACCGGCGGCATCTGCTTTGTCATTTATACTATTCACAAGGAAGCATTCGCCAGCGCCTTTGTGAATGTGATATGGGTGTTGATTGCAGCAATCGCCATCATCAAGCACGTTTATCGATCGAAACCGGTTAATTAATTGGAGACAGCTTTACAGAACATTCGCGTTCAACGATGGGTACTGGCGCTTTCCGTTACACTCCTCATCGGAAAACTGTTTGCATTTTACCTGACGAATTCTGTCGCCATCCTCACCGATGCCCTGGAAGGAATTGTCAATGTCGCTGCCGGTATTGTCGGTCTTTATAGCCTTCATGTATCGGCGAAACCGCGCGACAACGATCATCCTTATGGTCATGGGAAAATTGAGTTTATATCGGCCGCAGCAGAAGGGCTGATGATCTCGATAGCAGGTGTATTAATTATTATAGAAGCTGTCAAGCATCTGATTCATCCGACAGAACTGCGTCAGCTCGATGTGGGTATTGTCATTGTAGCTGTAACAGCAATTCTCAATTATATCATGGGTTCTGTGAGCGTAAGGACCGGTAAGAAAAATAATTCGCTAGCGCTGATCGCCAGTGGCAAACATCTTCAATCAGACACGTATTCAACGGTTGGGCTAATCGTCGGACTTATTCTTATCCTAATTACGAAAATCACCTGGCTCGACAGTGCGGTAGCGATCTTGTTCAGCTCAATCATTCTGTACACTGGATTTAAAATCATCAGGACTTCCGTTGCCGGGATTATGGATGAGCGCGATCATGTACTACTCGATCAAATGATCAAAGTGCTTGACAGGCATCGACGGAAGAACTGGATCGATCTGCACAACATGCGGATCATTAAATATGGCAGCACGTTGCATATCGATTGCCATGTTACGGTACCGTGGTACCTCAACGTTCATGAAGCACACGATGAAGTCGAGAAAGTAGGTGAAATTGTGAGGACGGAATTCAAACACGCGATCGAACTATTCGTGCATTCAGATGGATGTCTTCCGACCTCCTGCCCTATTTGCATCAAAGATGATTGTCCGGTGAGACACCACGCGTTTGAAAAAAGGATTAACTGGACTGTACAGAATATCGAAGACGATAAAAAGCATCAGATCAGCACTTAAGTGCCGATGTTGATTGTCGATCAGCCTATTTCGATTACCACGTCGTCCGTCATTGGATGACCAACGCATGTAAGCACGTATCCCTGGTTTCGCTCAGATTGCGAAAGACCTTCTTCTTCGTCAAGCTTCACCTTCCCTGAAAGGGCTTTTCCACGACAAGCGGTACAGAGTCCACTCTGACACGAATACGGCAGATCGATTCCCTGATCGAGTGCAGTTTCAAGGATCGCCTTGTCTGGCGGAACCAGGACTTTATATTCCTGGCCATCGTAACGAATGGTTACTTCGCGTTCCTTTAGCTCTCCCGTGTCGGCAGCTGCAACTTCTGTTTTTGTTTCTTTCGCGATAGTGCCCTGAACAAAGCTTTCTTTAAAGACCTTATCGTTCGGAATGTTCCGGGCTGCAAGCAATGACTCAACGTTCTTCATCATTCCTTCAGGGCCACACATGAGATATGTTGTCTTATCGATGCCCCAGTCAGGGATGCGCTCGAAAAGTTTCGTGAGCATTTCGTGATTCAGCAGACCGGAATATCCCTGCCAGTTCATCGGCGCATTATCAAGAATATGAATCACGTGCAGACGCCCTTCATATTTTGTTTCCCACTGATCAAACGATGATTTGAATATGATGCTGTCAATATCTCGGTTGCAATAAATGAGCGACACGATGCTGTCGGGTTCCTGTGAAAGAATGCTTTTAATGATCGACATCATTGGCGTAATGCCTGATCCGCCGGCAAACAGGATGAGATGACGCTTACGGTCTTTGCTGAACTCGGTGGTAAACTGGCCCATCGGCTCCATCACCTTGACGGTGGCTCCTGGTTTTAGCTTTTCCGGAAGCCAGTTTGACATCAGTCCATTGTCGACGCGTTTTACTGTAACAGCGAGATCCTCATCGACAAATGGCGACGAACACAAAGAATAAGCTCTCCTCACATCTTTTCCCTGCGCCGAAATGATCAGCGTAAGAAACTGTCCGGACTTATAGTTGATCTTGTTCTCAGGCTGTTCAAATACAATTGTGATGGCATCACGGGTCTCGTTGATGATCTTTTTAACCTTCAGGTCATAGTATTTTGGTCCTGAGTGCGATTCATTCTTCTTTTCCGGCTTATCCGATTTCTTAAAAAAGCTAAAGGCCATAATCTTGTTTTCAGTTCGGTAAACGAAAAAGGCAATATTATCGTGCCTGTCGAAAACCGACACAAAAGTATAATTTTTAGGCTGAACAGCAGCAAAACACCACTTAACAAGAGCGATAAACCAAGAAATTCACAAAATTTTGGTCGCTGGCTTTCACCTGTTAATTTTGGGCTTTAACATCCTGCCTGTGCAATTAAATACGCTGAATGCTATATCGCCCGTTGATGGCCGGTATTTTGAATCTGTTCAATCGTTATCCGCATATTTCTCGGAATATGGACTGATCCGTTACCGGGTGCAGGTGGAAATTGAATACCTTTTATCGCTTTCCGCGGTGTTGTCGGAGCTGACGGATTTCCCCGCACACCAGATCAGCGAGGTTCGGAAGATCTATAAATTGTTCAGCGAAAAAGATGCGCTCGAAGTAAA
>DASPJN010000014.1:0-11161 GCA_035628595.1 Chryseosolibacter sp. | reverse complement strand
AAATCCTTGTATTAACACTATGGCAACTACACAAGAAAAAGGTACGATCTCGATTCATACCGAGAATATTTTCCCGATCATCAAAAAATTTCTTTACTCTGACCATGAGATATTCTTACGTGAACTTGTTTCAAATGCAGTTGACGCGACACAAAAACTTAAGAAACTTTCGTCTCTTGGTGAGTTCAATGGCGACTTGGGCGACCTTAGAATTGACGTAAGCTTCGATAAGGACAAAAAAACCATTACCGTATCCGATAAAGGTATCGGCATGACGCCTGAAGAAGTAAAGAAATATATCAACCAGATTGCATTTTCAGGGGCCGCTGAATTCGTTGAAAAATTTAAAGACAAGGCCGATGGAAAAGATATCATCGGCAAGTTCGGTCTTGGCTTTTACTCTGCATTTATGGTTGCAGATAAAGTTGAGATCATCTCCCGCTCCTATAAATCTACCGAGCAGGAGGCTGCTCTATGGGTTTGCGATGGCTCCACTGAGTTTGAGCTGTCGACTACCAGCAAGGCCACTCGCGGAACGGATGTTATTCTTTACATCAACAAAGACGCTGAAGAATTTCTTGACGAATGGAAATTAAAAGGAATCCTTGAGAAGTATTGCAAATTCCTTCCGGTTGAAATCAAGTTTGGAACAAAGCAGGAGAGCGTTGAAGATGGGGTAGACAAAGATGGCAAACCTCAGCATAAGACAATTACTACTGACAGGATCATCAACAATCCAGCGCCGCTCTGGACAAAATCACCAAATGAATTAAAAGACGAAGATTACTTGAAGTTCTATAAGGAGCTTTATCCGTTCTCAGAAGATCCTCTTTTCTGGATCCACCTGAATGTCGACTACCCTTTTAACCTTACGGGAATTCTTTATTTTCCGAAGGTTAAAAATGACTTCGAGATCAGTAAAAATAAGATTCAACTTTACTCACGCCAGGTGTTCATCACCGACGAGGTAAAAGATGTCGTGCCGGATTTTCTCATGCTGTTGCACGGTGTTCTCGATTCACCGGATATTCCTCTCAACGTTTCGAGAAGTTATTTGCAGTCTGATTCGAACGTCAAGAAAATCAGTCAGCACATTACTAAAAAAGTGGCTGATAAGCTGCAGGATCTTTACAAGAAGGACAGGAAGGATTTCGAGAAGAAGTGGGATGACATTAATATTTTCGTAAAGTACGGTATCATCAGCGATGAAAAGTTTTACGATCGGGCTAAAGATTTCGCACTTCTGAAAAACGTTGACAACGAGTATTTCACTTTAGAGGAATATAAAGAAAAAGCGAAAACAAACCAGACTGACAAGGATAAGAATCTGGTTTACATCTACGCCTCTGACAAAGGAAAACAGGATAGTTTCATCCAGTCAGCTAAAAGCAAAGCGTACGATGTATTGTTGCTCGATGGTGTTCTCGACAGTCATTTTATCAATACGCTTGAGCAGAAGCTCGAGAAAACAAGCATCAAACGTGTGGACAGCGAAACGGCAGACAAACTGATCGATAAAGACGAAAAGGTTGAGAGCGTACTGAGCAGCGAAGAGCAGGAAAAAGTAAAGACAATTTTCGAAGGCGCTATCAACAACAAGAACATGACCGTAGCCGTCGAGTCAATGTCACCGTCTGATCTTCCGGTAGTGATCACCATGAGCGAGTTCATGCGCAGAATGAAAGACATGGCAAAGATGGGCGGCGGATATGGATTTATGGGCCCGATGCCTGATCAGTACAATGTTGCCATCAACGGAAATCACCCGCTTGTCCAGAAGTTAGTTCGCCAGGAAAACGATGAGGAAAAATCCCGGCTTGCCAAGCAGGTTTTTGACCTTGCACTTCTGTCACAGAATATGCTTACAGGCGCGGAGCTGACCAACTTTATCAAACGAAGTATAGATCTGTTCACAAAATAATTTGCAGAGCCGCTCATCGAGCGGCTTTTGTTTTTTGCTACGGGTTTTACACTATTTTTGAAATACATTCGTTTAACGGATATTTCAGCATGCTTCGGATCACATTTCTTCTTCTGGTTTTTGCGATGGTGCAAATGCGAGTGTTCGCGCAGGAAGAACAACAGCAGCAGGAAACCGAGCAGGAGAAGCGATTTACGATCGATACGCCTGCAACCCTCGAGTTTGAAGAAGAGAAGGACGAGGAGGAAACGGGAAAGAAAAAAAAGAAAGTCAAGAAGCGCGTTTTTTATGGTCTTAAGACAAAAAAAGGTTTCACACGCAAAGGCTATGGCAACCGCGTCACATACGAGATCTTTCACTACCTGAAACGACCACAACTGCCTTCAACGTTTGTCCGTGATATTTACTGGTACGACTTCACCAGAAAAGAAATCAGGAAGACGTCAACCTTCGATGCGTCAAAAGGTGTGTTGCTCCATGGGCCGTATGAAAAACGTCAGGGACAGGTTGTTGTCGAGAAAGGAATATTTTTCAAAGGAACACGTCACGGTCGTTGGATGAGTTATAACGCCAAAGACAGCGTGTTACTTAATAAAGAGCGTTACTTCAGGGGATGGCCGAAAGAGTCGCAGGTAAGCTATTACGATCCGCATGAGCGAAAAAAAATGAAAGAAATTATTCCGATAGAATACGGAGAAAAGGACGGATATTATTACCGCTTCTACGAAAACGGTCAGATCGCGGTGATGGGCGAATATAAATGGGACCAAAAGGTAGGAGATTGGGTTGAGTATTACCCTAACAACAAGCGAAAGAAAATTCTCACCTATCCAAAGGAGCCATTCGACAAAGAGGCTTCACCTTACGTGAAAGCTGAATGGAACGATAAAGGAAAAGAAGTATACCGGAATAACAGGTTGGGAAGATAGTCTGTCATGACTAGTTAATAGCATCCTCAAGATGCAGGATCTCGGGCGTCTCTCCCAGCTTTACTGAAACGATATCAAAGCGAATGTGTCCGCGCCAGTCATTGGAGAAAATGTATTCTTCAGCAGCTTCATAAATGTTGCGAACCTTATAATCGTCAACAAAATCCTCTGGTTCTCCGAATGCGGATGATGATCGCGTTTTCACCTCCACAAAGATCAGCCAGTCCTCGCGTTGGATGATCAGGTCAATTTCGGTCTTGCGAAAACGGTAGTTTCTCACAACAATCTCAAAACCTTTATCGATCAGGTAATCAGCAGCAAGATTTTCACCTTTGGTTCCGGTTTTGATTTTATCGCTCATGCAAATGTCCTAACTTTGATGTTGGAATATACAAACTATGTCAACGACGAAAAAATACATTGAGGGTTTCACGCGTCAGCTTGCTGATGCCCTGAAGATCGGTCAGTCACTTGATCTTGTTCGTCCTGGTAGTGATATCAGGAACGTTGTGATTGCCGGCATGGGCGGCTCTGGCATTGGTGCCAACCTGGTTGACTCGTTGACGTTTGGAAGAATTCCGATTCCTATCACTATTTGTAAGAGTTATAATCTTCCGCAGTTCGTTAGTCCACATACGCTGTTCGTAGCCAGCTCCTATAGTGGAAACACGGAAGAGACTGTTGCTGCATTAAACAAAGCGTTATTAAAACGCGCGCATTGTATCGTCATTTCATCCGGAGGGAAACTCCTGGAAATCGCGAGAGAGTACAACCTGTTTTACATTCAGCTGCCTGGTGGCTCTGATAGTCCGCGCGCGATGCTTGGATACAACATGGTATCGCTGATGTCGTTGCTTTATCACACCAATTTAATTGGCGCTGCCTTTATCAAAGAGACTGAAAATGCCATTGAATATCTTGATCGTGGCGAGAAAGGCATTCAATCGGAAGCAGAACTCATTGCCAAGAAGTTAAAAGGAAAGCTCCCGGTCATATACTGCGATAACCGGCTTTACGCAATGGCACTGAGGTTCCAACAGCAGTTGAATGAGAACGCAAAGAATATTGCACACATCAATACATTTCCGGAGATGAACCACAATGAGCTTGTTGGTTGGCGATTCCCCGAACAACTGATGCCGATGTTGCAGGTTATCTATCTCTACTCCGATCATGATCACGAACGCGTAGAAAAACGTATGGAAATCTGTCGCGATATTTTCGAGAAAAAATCGAATCCCATTATCGACGTGATCGGCGAAGGTGCATCGCTTCTTGAACAGTATTATTATCTGATACATCTAACCGACTGGATCTCGTATTACCTCGCTAAGGAAAATGGTGTAGAACCGGATCCAATCGATTCGATAACGTTATTAAAATCGGAGCTCGACAAGCTTAAGTAAACCAACTTTTGCGTTTGTTTGTTGTACCGATAGTTAAACCCTTCACTTGAATTCTGTTCAAAACCGAAAAGCGTCTTTTACCGATCTTGGTCTGATTGATTATCAGCAAGCGTGGGATTATCAAACGAAGCTTTTCCAGGAAACAATTTCAGTTAAGACAGAAAATCGATCAAGGTCCGCCGACGAACAGCAACCGACAAACAACCGGTTGCTATTTTGTGAACATCCCCATGTTTTTACGCTCGGCAAAAGCGGGAAAGAAGCGAATCTTCTTGTAAAGGACGATGAGCTTGAATCTATTCAGGCAAGGTATTATCGCATCAACCGCGGTGGCGATATCACGTATCACGGCCCCGGGCAAATTGTTGGCTATCCGATCTTTGATCTGGAAAATTTTTTCACAGATATACACAAATACATGCGCCTGCTGGAAGAAGCAGTGATTCAAACGTTGGCCGAATACGGTCTACATGCCGGACGAATTTCCGGTTTGACAGGAGTTTGGATTGACGCGGAGAATGAAAGGCTGGCACGAAAAATTTGTGCGTTAGGTGTAAAAACCAGTCGATGGGTAACGATGCATGGATTTGCTTTTAATGTGAATACCGACGTACGGTATTTCGATTACATCGTCCCGTGTGGTATTGATGATAAGGCCGTGACATCGCTTGAAAAAGAAATTGGGCGAACGGAAGATATCGGAAATGTGAAGGCTATACTGAAGGAGAAAATAAAAGAACAATTTAAGTTAGAGTGGATATGATTAAGGATATTGATATACCTGAGGTAAAAAACGTAACGCTGGCTGTTGCGAGGGCGAAGTCGATCGAAGGAAGCGAAGAGTGGAAAGTTTACCTGATCAATAACAATGACTTTCCGATTGAAAATACACTGGTGGCGAGCACAGGTTACGGAGAAAAAAATGGTGAGAAACAGAAGACATCCACACTCAGACATTTCCTGGAAACTGTACCACCGAAAAGTACTGCCTTAGTAGAGCCAATCGATGCCAACGTTTTTCATTTGAACAACGAATACTGGGTCAGCTACTATATCGGTCGCCAGATTTTCGATAAACGTTTTGTTTTCGTTCCCGATACTATTTGCGAAGACAACATTTCTTTTATCAAGGAGTTGGAGATGGAAGGCGTTCTTCATTCATAGTGAGGAAGGTATTTTTCAAGATGTCTATTATCAGTCACAAGGTATGTCTGCCCATTTGCTAACACGTACATTCGGTCAGCTACTTCCATCACCTGTCTGTAAAGATGATCGCTGATCAAAATTCCCTTGATCCTTTTCTCCTCCTTGATCAGGTCTAACAATTTTTCAACATACACAGGCATAATTACGGAGAAGGGCTCATCGAGAAGCACAAATCAGGCGCGTGATTTAAGAGTCACGCCGCGATTAAAGCAATAATGATCAGTTTGATAATGAGTAACAAAAGAGTAATCTGGCCAGGATTACCGTCCGCCAAAGTAGATTGTTAAACATCCAACAAAGGTTGAGGTTGGGGGAATCCAGGCGAATGACCGATAGAACATAAGGATTATCCTCATGCCCTGGGAATCAACCAATGATTGTACCATTAATAATTGCATGCAATCAGAACAATCGCGTACTTTTAGGTTATTTACAATGATCCCAGAATTCCGCGACATTCTTTTCATCGACATAGAGACCGTAGCTTCCACCAACGATTATCCTTCACTTGACGAACGAATGAAGGAACTTTGGGCACGCAAGGCATCCTATCTGAGACGCGACAGCGGGCTTACTGACGAGGCATTGTTTCATGAACGCGCCGGCATCTACGCCGAGTTTGGGAAGATAGTCTGCATCGCCGTCGGCAAATTTTATGATCACGACTCAGGTGAACTTGGGCTCCGAACCAAGGTCTACACCGGGCATGATGAAAAACAATTGCTCGAAGATTTCAAATCCATGTTGGACCGCATTGATTCTTCCACGCTCCGGTTGTGTGCGCACAACGGAAAAGAATTCGACTTCCCGTACTTGTGTCGCCGGATGCTCATCAATAGTATTCCGCTTCCTTCTGCATTGAATCTGTCAGGGAAAAAAGGTTGGGAGATTCAACACCTTGATACAATGGAATTATGGAAGTTTGGAGACTATAAGCATTACACATCCCTCGATTTGCTGGCCGCAATCTTCGGTATCGCATCCAGCAAAGGTGACATGGATGGCAGCCAGGTAAATGAAGTTTACTATCGCGAAAACGCCCTCGATAAAATTGGTGAATACTGCCTTAGAGATGTAGTTGTACTGGCACAATTATTTTTGAAGCTGAAAGGTTATCCCCTCGTCTCCCATCAACACGTCATAACAGTCTGAAACGACACATGAGCAAAAAAAATAAGAAGGAAGTTCGCACGAAGAAGAAACAAAAAAAGGATAAGAGTCATACCTCCGAGGTTCGATCTAATATCCTTTCTCTTCTCGATGATCCGAAAGGAAAAGCATTGAGCCTAAAGCAGCTCATAAAAAAGTTAGGCTTAAAGAAAAAAGAGGATATCAAGAAGGCGGGCCAGTATCTCGATGAATTGGTTGACGCCGGAAAGGTTAAAGAATTACCGAACGGAACTTTTACAACAGGCCGCAGCGAAGAGGAAGTGCAAGGTGTTGTTGATCACGTGAGTTCCCGGTTCGCTTACGTAAACACAGGCGGAGAACTGGATATTTATATCAAGGCGAGCGATCTGGCTTCTGCCGTCGACGGCGATACCGTAAAAGTAAAGGTATTTTCCACTCGACACGGCCAACATCCTGAAGGACGAGTGACTGAAGTTGTTAAACGCAACAGAAACCGCTTTGTCGGTAAAATCGAAGTGTCGAAAAATTTTGCGTTTGTCGTCGCCGACGCGCGAAAGATCCATCAGGATTTTTTCGTATTTCCTGATAAGTTGAATGGCGCTGTTAACGGGGATAAGGTAATTGTTGAAGTGACAAGCTGGGCGACCAATGATCGCAAGGCAGAAGCAAAGGTTGTTGAGGTTTTAGGTAAAGCAGGCGAGAATGAGGCGGAGATACATTCGATCATGGCGGAATTTGATCTACCATTCAGATTTTCAGAGGTTGTCGAGAAAGAATCGCAGAAAATCGACGAGGGTATCACGACTGAGGAAATAAAAAAACGCCGTGACTTCCGTACGATAACCACTTTTACGATAGACCCGGCTGACGCGAAAGATTTCGATGATGCTCTGTCATTTCGTAAACTTGATAATGGAAATTATGAGATCGGTGTTCACATCGCGGATGTTACGCAATATGTCACGGTGAATTCTGCGCTTGATAAGGAAGCATTTGATCGGGCGACTTCTGTATATCTTGTGGATCGTACGATCCCCATGCTACCTGAAAGACTGTCGAATGGATTGTGTTCGTTGCGACCCAATGAGGACAAGCTGACTTTCGCCGCCGTGTTTGAAATGACAGACAAAGGAAAGGTTGTCGATGAGTGGTTTGGCCGGACAATCATCCACTCCGACAGAAGATTTACTTACGAAGAAGCGCAGGAAGTGCTGGAGACTGGAAAAGGAGATTATGCGGAAGAACTGATTATTCTCAACACGCTGGCAAAAAAACTCCGGAAGGAAAGGTTTTCAAAGGGTGCCGTCAACTTCGAAACCACAGAAGTAAAATTTAAACTCGATGAGAAGGGAAAGCCGCTGGCAGTGATTCCGAAAGTTCGCAAGGATGCGCATAAACTTATTGAGGAATTCATGCTACTGGCAAACAAACAAGTGGCGACTTTTGTTTATGAGTATCGTAAAGGGAAGGAGAAAAACACATTTGTTTACAGGATACACGATTTCCCGGATCCCGATAAGGTGAAGGATTTTGCCGTGTTTGCAAAACAGTTTGGTCACAAGATGAATGTTGAGGAGCAATCGATCAGTCAGTCATTAAACAAGCTGATGGAAGAGATCGAAGGAAAACCCGAGCAAAATGTTCTTGAACAGCTCGCAATCCGTACCATGGCAAAAGCAAAGTACTCCACAGATGTGAAAGGACATTTCGGTTTAGCGTTTAAACATTACACACATTTCACCTCGCCAATTCGACGCTATCCGGATATGATGGTGCATCGATTGCTGCAACATTATCTTGATGAAGGAAAGCCAGCGAACAAACCTGAGTACGAAGAAAGGTGCGTCCATTCATCTGAAAGGGAGAAGCGAGCTGCAGATGCAGAACGTGCTTCGATCAAGTACAAGCAGGTTGAGTACATGGCGAATGCGGAGAACAAAAACTATGAGGGATTGATCTCTGGCGTCACCGAGTGGGGGATATATGTTGAGATCGTTGAGACGAAATGCGAAGGAATGATTCGCATGTCCGACATGAATGATGACTATTATGAATTCGATGAAAAACGATATCGCATTGTTGGCCGCAAGAGTAAGAAAATGTATACGCTGGGCGATAGAATTCAGGTGCGCGTAAAGAAAACCGATATCGATAAACGGCTCATCGACCTGGTCTTTGCCGATAAATTTGTCGAAAAGCACGTCGAAAAAAGAAACCTGTACTGGGAAGAAGATTAACAGATACCGACAAATTTTACATGCCTCCTCAGCTGAATGCACTCCAGCGAATGCTGGAATCTGAAATCAAAAAACAAAAATTTGGACGTGAGCCTACATCCCTGTATGAGCCGATCAGGTACCTGATGGGGCTTGGGGGAAAGCGCCTCCGCCCGATGCTAACGCTGTTAGCGTATTCGTTGTATAAGAACGATTATAAACGTGTAGTGCCGTACGCAGCTGCCGTTGAAGCATTCCATAACTTCACCTTGATGCACGATGATATCATGGACAATGCACCTTTGCGAAGAGGAAAACAAACAGTGCATGAAAAATGGAACGTGAACACCGCCATCCTTGCGGGAGATGTGATGCTTGTTAAGGTTTATGACATGTTGATTCCGCTAGGAGATCAATTACCTGATATTCTGAGAACGTTTAACAAGTGCGCTGCGGAAGTTTGTGAAGGACAGCAATGGGATATGGAGTTTGAAGGCAGGCGTAATGTCACGGAAGCCGAATACATAAACATGATCCGATTGAAGACAGCGGTGCTGCTAGGTTTCAGCCTTGAGTTCGGCGCAATGTTAGCAGGTGCATCTGTCGCAGACAGGAATGCGTTACGGAATTTTGGAACAAAGATTGGAATAGGATTCCAGCTTGCTGATGATCTGCTTGACGCTTATGCCGACCCTAAAAAATTTGGTAAGCAGGTTGGCGGCGACATCCTTGCAAATAAAAAGACATTTCTGTTGATAAAGGCGCTGGAACGCGCGAAAGGAAAAGACAGGAAGGCGCTGCATTCCTGGCTTGCACTGAAAAGCTTTTCAAAATCAAAAAAAATCCAGGCGATCAAAGACATTTATGGTCGCGCTGATATTGGCGCTATTACTGAAAAGAAGATCAATCATTTTTTCAAGGGAGGATTCAAACATCTTGAGGAACTAAGTGCATCCCGGGAAAAGCTGATGCTACTTCAGACATATTGTAAGTCATTGATGCAGCGTCAAAGTTGAATTAATTTTTTATCGGCTTGTGAGACGCTCCGATATAATATTAACTTTCATTTGAAATCGTTAAACCATGAATCCGAATAACATTATTAAACTTTCGCTGATGATGCTGCTCCAGTACTTTATCTGGGGAGCCTGGTACGTGACACTTGGAACATACATGACAGTTCATCTCGAATCTTCAGGTGTGCAGATCGGTGCAGCTTACAGCGCGTTAGCCATCGCTACGATGGTGTCGCCATTTTTTGTCGGCATGGTGGCGGACAAATACTTCGCTGCCCAACGGATCATGGCCGTGTTACATATCGTTGGCGCCGTGTTGTTATACTTTGCAACAACCATCAGTGATAATACAATCTTCTATTGGGTGGTGCTGGGTTATTCCTTGCTGTACATGCCAACCATTGCACTGTCGAACAGCATTGCGTTTCAACAGATGAACGATCCAGGCAAGCAATTTCCATGGATTCGCGTGTTCGGAACCATCGGGTGGATTGTCGCCGGTCTCATGATCGGAACAATGGAAGTTGAAAAGAGTGGCCAGCTGCCGTTTACGTTTCACATGGCTGCGATCGCGTCCCTCGTATTAGGATTGTTTTCGTTTTTCCTGCCGAACACACCACCAAAAGGAACATCCGAGTCGGCATCTAAAACACTCGGAACACAAGCATTTGTTCTATTTAAAGACAAGCCTTACCTCGTGTTTTTCATCGCAGCAATTCTTGTGTGCATCCCACTTTCGTTCTATTACGGTTTTGCTAACGTTTTTCTGAACGATGTCGGAATGGAAAATGCAGCGGGCAAGATGACACTTGGACAATTCTCGGAGGCTATTTTCATTCTGGCGATTCCATTCCTGTTCAACCGCATTGGGGTAAAGAATATGATCTTCATCGGTATGCTCGCATGGATTGGAAGATATATACTTTTTGCTTACGGTAATGTCGATGAGCAATTATGGATGTTGTATGGCGGGATTATTCTACATGGAATCTGTTATGATTTCTTTTTCGTCACCGGATACATGTATACCGAGAAGAAGGCGGGACCTCAGATCAAAAATGCTGCCCAGGGTCTTTTCACTTTTGCAACCTACGGGCTGGGCATGGTGATCGGTACGTTGGTATCAGGTTTCGTGACTGATCACTACACGACCGTGAACGAACGGGCGTGGACAAATATCTGGCTTGTTCCCGCCGCCATCGCCGGCGCGGTTCTTATTTACTTTCTGATCTTCTTTAAGGAAAAGAACGGATCAATGGCAAATCGCTGACAGATCTGGTAGAATCAGCCTGCGCTGGATTCTTTTAACGATTGGTTAATATCTTATTTAGTAGCA
>DASPJN010000013.1:0-5964 GCA_035628595.1 Chryseosolibacter sp. | reverse complement strand
GTTGCGCATTCGATGCAGGCGTCTATACAAAGTTTCATGGTTGCTTCCATAATGTCGCATTTTGTAAAGTCAAAGAAGAGAAAAGAAAAAAGATGTGCCCTTGATTCTCGCGCAAAAAAAATGTAGCCGTTCGGGCTACATGTTGTGGGGTAGGAAAGATGTGCGTTATTTCGTGATGTAGGTTAGTACCGGTCGTTTGGAATGATTCGCTACATCTTCGGCAATACTGCCAACCAAGACATGCGCAAATCCTTTCCTGCCGTGAGTCGCCATCACAATGAGGTCAGCATCGATGCTTTCAGCAAAATGAATGATACCTTCTTCTTCCGAGTAATCGTTGTATACGTTTAGCGTGTAATTATCGAGCTTAATCTTTTTGACGAAGTCCTGCATGATTACGTCGACCGTATAGTCTGGCTGAAAATTGTTTGGCGTGTTGATACGCAGTACGTGGACGGTTGAATCGTAGATCTTTTGTGTGTTCTTCACCAGTTTCGCAAAGTCTTTTTCGCTATCCGATAAAGAGGTTGCATAGACGATGTTCTTGTAATCTGTGTTCCCGGGCTTTCCATGAACGGTGAGCACGGGGCAATGGGCATGGCGAATGACTTTTTCGGTATTTGAGCCAATGATCATTTCTTCTAGCTTTGAACGGCCTGACGTACCCATGACGACAAGATCTACATTCTGTTCAGTTATAACGGTTGTGATACCGTGGTAAGGATTTCCCAAACGTATTTCAGGTGTAACCTTCACACCCTTTTCTTTCAAGAGTTCAATTTCCTTCGCCAGCTGTGATTTGCTTTTTTCGATCAGCTTGAGTGTATATAACTTTTCTTCCCAGTTGGTTGAAGCTGACATCTCGCCTGTAACCCGGAATGAATCACTGCCGGGCTGCTCGATTACATGTAACAGAATAAGCCGCGCTTCTGCCTTGCGTGCAATATCGGCGGCCACATTCACCGCCATTTGAGCGACCTTTGAAAAGTCTGTCGGAACAAGAATTTTTTTCATTTTGACTTTTTTATAGAATTAATGTTGGTATTGCAGATGTTCGATCAGCCAATCAAAGTTTTGAAAATTATTGAATCCCCAATTTATACTGAAACATCGCAGCTATATTCTGTGCTCGTTGTTTTGCTTCGTTGGCAATATCTCCCGAGTAAAATTCATCAACTGTATTGTGAAAATGGAAAAGCCATTGTTTGAAATCATCGACCTTCAGCGACAATCGTAAATGCTTCGCCAATGGATTTCCTTTATAATTGGAATCACCAAGTAACAACATGGCCCAAAAGTCTATGATGATTGGCGTGTGATGATCCCAATCAATGCCAACGAAGTGTGGTGCAAGCTGTTCGTCGACGCGGACCTTTTCATAAAAGCGGGTAATTAGTTTTGTGATATCGTCACGGGTTTTAATGTCAACATTCATGGCAGCAAAGATATGAAATTCAGCGTTTAGCAGCTGGATCCTTCGCATTTGATTGCTTTTCAAAGTACTTGTAAGTTTTCATTAAAAGGATTCTCGCGAGCGTTGAAGGCCCTCCTCGTCAATACTCCTCGAGTACCCCATGAAACGCGCCCGTAATCGTACCACCGCCCCAAGCATCGACTACAGTGACCGTGAATCGATCGAATATTCGTCTCCCTCTTTAAGTATTGTGACACTTCCGTTTTCGGTTCCTTTTGACACCCACGTTGGGGTTTTAAAATCATATAATGTAAAATATCCTAGTCTCAATGCGTTTGGCTTCATGGCATCTGCCGGATTGTAAGTTCCGTCGTTGAGCAGCGTGGGCGATTTTGTATCAAGACCAAAGACCAGTCCGCTGCCTGACCCTTCGATTTGGAAACCGACGCACTGTGTGGTTATCTGCGCCGCAGAGGGAAAGAGCATCACATCATGATGCCAGAACGTTTCGTTTTCATCTGAAATAGCGCAGGTGATATTGACGAAGCCTTTATCGAGCGGATATTCCTGACCTTTATAGGTAAAATAACCAGGATGATGGTGGCCAGGATCTTTGTCATCACTGCACGAAGCACATAGCACTGCCACGCAGATAGCCAGAACATAAGGGGTTTTCATAAAAGAGAGGTTTGGAATGGATGATGCAAAGTTTACGAAACCTTTCTTGCAATGGCTAGCACTATCTACTTTCTTATCTGCTTGAGCACCTCTTCTGTGATTCGCCTTAAATCTTTAATCTCATTTTTTAGTTCCTCTATTTGCTTCACCCCGGCAATTTCGCCATCGCTGCTTTCTGCGTCGCGTCCGATGAAGAACGTGGCGATTGTTGCGGTAATATATCCAAAGACGGCAAAGGCAAATAAAGCGATGACGATGCAAAGTATTCTTCCTTCTGTGGTCTGAGGCCAGTATTCCGATCCCAGCGTGGTCATGATCATCGTTGTCCACCAGAGGGCAGTGGCGTAGTTCTGTAAGCCTCCATCGACATCTTTTTCGAAAGCATACATCCCTGCGGCTCCCGCGAAGATTACTATGAGGGAAAGCAACACGACATAACCGAAAGCCCGCCGCTTCATTGTCAACGACAAAGCCCGCATGCCGCGATTGAGACTTCCAATGACTTTGACTAATCTTAAACTTCGTGAAAATCGGAGTAACCTTATCACCCGAAAAACCCTTACAATGCGCAGGGCTGGTACGATAAGCGAGACGATTGTGAGAATATTTCTTTTCAGGAAAACACCTTTTGTCGGGGCGAGTACGAATTTGATCAGGAAGTCGAGAATGAAAACGCCCCAAATGACAAGGCCGAGCGTTTCCATCCAGGGATCGAGCGCGTAAACAAGCTCGAAAATCAGGAGCGCCAGCCACATAAAGCCAAGAATAATAAGAGGCCCTTCAAAAAAAGATTCGAGACGCTTTAGCAGTCTATAACGTTCAGTCCTCACGGTGCTCATTAGCGATACCGTCGGTTAAAAATTATGCCGTGATTGTTAGCACAGGCAAGTCAAAAAAATATTGTTGGCGCGCTTTGTCGTACAGCGTATGGTCGTTCTTCAGTTTAGTTAGGCGGTGCATTCGGATTGTTCAATTTTGAGTGATCCGAGAATCGCCCACAATGTAAAAGCGGCTTTGACATTAAATCAAATTTAATCTTTGATTATAGCGAAAATTCAGGCTAACGGCATACTTTTTACCCTCAATACCTTGTCCGTATTCTTCGGATGTCTGTTCTAAATATTGGGTTATGAAACGCGAGATGGAAATTGTGCTGATAGAGGATAATGAAGACGATGCCCAGATGATGCTCTGTTTTCTGCGAAGGCATTTTACTAACGATATCAGGTTAATACAGGATGGAGCCGATGCAGTGAATTTTCTTTTGTTTGAAAATGATTCGAAGCCAAAACTTATCCTGCTTGATGTGGTGCTACCGTCTGTAGATGGGATCGAGCTTTATAAGATCATCCGTGCCGAACCAAAAGAACGTGGTCTTTCTGTTGTTATGCTGATTTCTTCTGACAGGTCAAGGGATTATCTTAAATCATTAGACATCAAACCTGACGGCTATCTGAAAAAACCAAAAGGGGAGGCGCTTCCTTGCCGCCTGGCAGATTAGATTGATTCCTTATTTCGTTGATCATCGAATTGATGGTCGAGACTAAGGGCCGCCGTAATGAGTCCCAAATGAGTAAACGCCTGTGGAAAATTCCCCAGGTGCTCACCCTGCAACCCGAGCATCTCCGCATAAAGACCCACGTGATTCGCATATCCCAGCATCTTTTCAAAAAACAAACGGGCCTTGTTCAGCTGACCCGCCTTTGAAAGACATTCAACATACCAGAAAGTACACATTGAAAAAGTCCCTTCACCACCTTGAAGCCCGTCAAGATGTTCATCCATCCTGTATCGATATACAAGCGAATCAGACACAAGCTCATCTTCAATTCGCTTTAGTGTACCAAGCCATTTAGGGTCAGTAGGAGAGATGAATCTTATCAACGGCATTAACAACGTTGCTGCATCAACAGTATCAGCGCCTTTGTATTGCACAAAAGATTGCAGTTCTTCGTTCCAAAAGTCTGTGTGGATGGAATGAAAAATCTTGTCCCGTTCTTCGCGCCAACGCGGATTGAGTGGATAAGAATGCGCGTCACCAATTTTGAGTCCGCGGTCAAGCGCTACCCAACACATCATTCGGGAATAGAGAAACTCCCGTTTCCCTCCGCGTACTTCCCAAATGCCTTCATCCTGTTGGTGCCAGTGATCGCAAACCCAGTCAACCTGCTTGCTGATGTTTGTCCAGAAGCTATAGGAAATTGATTCTGCGTATTTGTCATAAAGGAATACAGCGTCGAGGAGCTCGCCATAGATATCGAGCTGCACCTGGTTGTAAGCGGCATTACCTATCCGCACCGGTTTCGAGCCCTTGTAGCCTTCGAGGTGTTTAAGCTCCGTCTCCAATAATTCTTTCCTTCCGTCGATGCCGTACATCAATCGCAGGCTGCCTTCCCGAATATCGTTACATTGGCGCTCGACCCAGTGCATGAACTCCCTTGCTTCCTTGATGTATCCGAGCTTCAACAACGCATAAACCGTAAAGGACGCGTCGCGGATCCATGTGTAACGATAATCCCAGTTGCGTACTCCACCAATTTCTTCGGGTAGACCAAATGTTGGAGCCGCCACAATGGAACCATGCTTGCGCGATGTCATCAACTTTAGCACAAGTGCAGACCTGTTGACGATTTCCATCCAACGCCCGGTGTATTTCGATTTTGCAATCCAATCTTTCCAGTAATTGATCGTATCAAACAAACTCTTAGTTGCGAATTCCTCGACATCTGTTTCCGTTAAAACGGTATCGCTCATGCACTCGAGAATGAAAATAGCCTTTTCTCCGGTACGCAGCGCAAACGTTGAAATAATGTCGGTGCCTTTAACTTCTACAGGTATCGTCGACCGAAGTCGCAACGTGATCTTATCGGGGCCTTGGCTGCGAAATAGAATTTCTTGTGCGCTCTTCTGTGTAACAGTGTGTCCGCTCTGACCATAGTTGAAACGTGGCATGCATTCGAGACTGAAATTCAGCGAGCCCCTCACACATGATACAGTGCGGATAAGCTCCTTTCCAATGTACAATTCCTCAACGGGCATGTAGTCAGTAATTTCCGCCACACCATCTTTCGCAAGGAAGCGCGTAACCAATACGTTGGTATCGGGCAGGTAAAGCTGTTTGTGCTTTACGTTATCTTTCTGTGGAGCAATTTTAAAGTAGCCCCCTTTATTCTTGTCCAGTAGCGCGGCGAATACAGATGGCGAGTCGAAGTCGGGAAAGCAAAGAAAGTCAATTGATCCATCGATCCCGACAAGCGCAATCGTATTGAGATCACCGATTACGGCATAATTTTCTATCGGCTGATACTGCTGCATAGGCGTAATGAAAATAAATGGCTCTATGTTGATAGAGCCACTTAGGATATATGCTAATTTAATTATTAATCCTGAATAGAGATCCTTTGTTTGATGGAATTCTCGCCATCATTGATAATCATTAAGTACATACCTCGCCTCAGTTGCTCTGAAGGAATTACCTGCATGCCGGCGGCAAGCTCATCCGTTCCGAATGTTTGATTGTAAACGGTTCTTCCTGAGAAATCCATCATCATAATCTGAACAGTTTTCTGTTTTTCACTTTCTATCATCACGTTTATGTTGCTCTGCTGCGTTGGGTTCGGAAAAGTGCTAACGCGCATATCAGGTTGGGCTTCATTCATGACGATCGCATCTTCGCTGCTTGTCATGTTTGTTGTGGTTGAAGGCGGGTTACCACTCTTCATCGCCGCATTCGGAATTGTAATCCACTTGTTGCCTGTATCCGGGCCGTAGTATTGAACGATGAGCGTTTGTGTACCGTCGTATTCAAAATATTTCAGATTAATTTTGTGCGGCCCTGCTGACAAGGTGCGCGCGGCACTCGTGATCGTTCT
>DASPJN010000012.1:0-5567 GCA_035628595.1 Chryseosolibacter sp. | reverse complement strand
TAAGATTCATAATTTTGAGTTTAGATTTTAGTTTGTATTTATTGAATTAATGGATTCGCATCAGTCTCAGACTGCGGTATTGAAAAATACCGGTGTTGTTCATAGGAGAAATTGGTTTCTTCAAGTGCGGCCTCCGCGACCATTGCCCCATAACGCATGAGGTCGAAATATCGGTGGAACTCAAGTCCCAGTTCCACGCGTCGTTCGTGCCGGATGGCTTCGCGCACACCAACCTGCCCGATGTTCGTGATATCAGGAAGCAGATTTTCCGGAACAGCTCCAAATCCGGTCAGGTCCTGATCATACAGGTAACTTTCACGCGCCCGTTTACGCACCTCATTTAAGGGTAATAATGCCTCAGGAGTTCGATTAAGTTCATTCAATGCTTCCGCCTTCATCAGGAGGACGTCTGCATAACGCATGTAGACATAGTTGAGGCTTGCATCACCGATGATTGGCTCTTCTGATTTCGACTGTTCGTGCTTTTTCTGCAAGTAGCCTGTTACCGACCATGTAGGATCAAAATCTTTTCCGTCAATCCATTTTGTACCGGCACGACCTACAGTATAGTCGAGTCTTGGATCAACAACACCTCCTTCTGTTGATTCAAATTCATCAACGAAATCCTGAACAGGTACATCAAAACCGTATCCGTTGTATTTCGTTGGCCCAAGCCATTGATTCAGGTGACTGCCAAGTTTGGGTGACTGGCCGCTGAGGTGTTGGATCTCGAAGATCGATTCACTATTGTTCTGTGTCGAGTCAAGAAAATTATTTTTATATACAGATTGAAGAGCGTACACGCCCAACGCTTCAAGATCGTCAATCGCATCAAGCGCCAGTTCCCATTCTTCCTGGTATAGATGTGCTTTTGCCAGCAGTCCATACGCAGCGCCTCTTGTTGCACGGCCAACATCGGATCCTGTATAGGATATCTCCAATACCGGCGCGGCGTCGATCAGATCGTCTTCGATCTGTGAGTAGACATCCGCAACTGGAGATTTTGGTTTATTGATATCTCCTTCGGTTAAAGGAGGTGTTATTTTAAGCGGAATCTCGCCGAAAATATTGACAAGGTTGAAGTAAAGGTATGCGCGAAGAAACTTTGCCTCGCCCAATATTCTCGCCTTCAATGTTTCGTCCATGTCGATACCGGGGCCGTACTGCAAGAGGTAGTTTGCCCTTGTGATGCCTTCGTAATAGCGTGTCCAGATCTTATCGAGGTAGCTGTTGTTGCTGGCGTAGTTGAACTCCTCCAAAAACTGAATATCACTTTGATCGCCTGCGAGACCTCCTTTGATCGCATCATCAGAAGCCACATCGCCGAACACCCAGAGCACGTTGTCGGTCGACACGAATGAAATCGTATTGTAAATGGCATTCACAGCCAGCAGCGCGTGCGTTTCTGTTTTGTAGAATGTTGCGCTTGAGTAAGTGCCTTCCGGCGTTTCCTCAAGGAAATCGGAACACGCGGCGCCGGTCAAAAGCAGGAAAGCAGCAAATATTTTTTTGATGTTCTTCATGGCTTCAAAAAGTAAGGTTGACACCGATGTTATAAGTTCTTGCAGAGGGATATGTTCCCCAATCCATACCGGAAGCACGGTCGGCTTCTCCACGGGCGTTATCACTCACCGTCATCTCCGGATCCATTCCCGAGTATTTTGTCAGTGTCAGCAGGTTTGTTGCCGCGAGATAAACGCGTAACGATTTAACGCGCATTTTGCCGAGTGCACTAGCCGGAACGTTGTAACCGATCTGAACATTCTTCAGGCGCGTATAAGAACCATCCTCAAGAAAGCGACTGGAGAAACGTGCGTTGTTGCCTGATCCATCCCACGAAGCCCGCGGATATTCATTTGTAGACCCGGGACCCGTCCAACGATTTTCATAAAAACGTTCGGTGACGTTGAATGGACGATAAAACCCTTCGATGTCTCTATTCAGCACCGAAAAGATCTTCTGACCATAAGCGCCCTGCACGAAGAGCGACATATCCCAGTTCTTATAACCGAGATTGAGATTAAAACCAGCTGTTAATTTTGGTATCGCGCTTCCGAGATGTGCCCGATCATCAGAATCAATATCGCCATCCTGATCCTGGTCTTTGAATTTTACATCTCCGGGTTTGATGTTCGCACCCTGGTAAGCATGCGTAAAAATGTCACCAGCATCCTGGAAAATTCCTTCCATCTCATACATGTAGAAAGATCCGACAGGATGGCCCTCTTCTGTGTAGGTCATTGGATCGGAGCCAATATAACCTCCACGAATAGGTACGCCGACTTCAAGCACTTCATTATACAACGTGGCCACATTCAGACCGACATCGTAACGAAAATCTTTGATTTCGCCTGCGTAGGATGTTGTGATCTCAATGCCGCGGTTAAGGATCTTTCCATTGTTTCG
The DNA here is from genome assembly GCA_035628595.1 of Chryseosolibacter sp. Taxonomy (GTDB): domain Bacteria; phylum Bacteroidota; class Bacteroidia; order Cytophagales; family Cyclobacteriaceae; genus Chryseosolibacter. The sequence goes on along the minus strand of DASPJN010000012.1, from coordinate 3,161 downwards.
CATTGGCGCCGCCGCTTCCCCTGCAGAGCTTGGCAACGGTTGCTGAACAAGTAAGTCGTTTGTAATCTTGTTGAAATAATCGAATGAAAAATTCAAACGTCCTTCAAGAATGGTGACATCAAAACCTGCATTCAGCTGGTTGCTGCTCTCCCACTTCACCTCGGAGTTTCCGAGGGCCGATACGGCATACCCCTCAGCGCGCGTATTTCCTAAAACATAATCGTAGCCAGGAACAATAAAATCCGTAAAGGTATAATCGCCGATCTCCTGATTTCCGGTAACGCCATAACCCACACGAAGGAAGAGCTTGTCAAATAGCTGAGAATCTTCGAGAAAAGACTCACGATCGATTCGCCAACCGAGAGACCCCGCATAAAACGTTCCCCACCTGTTACCTGCACCGAATCGTGACGAGCCGTCTCTGCGGAGAGTTACTGAAGCATTGTAACGCTGCAACAGGTCGTAGTCGATCTTACCGAAAAACGACAACAATGAATTCGCAGTCACGCTTTCGAAAGCTGTTTGCTGACCCTGTCCGTTGCCGAGATACACAAGGTTGTCTGACTGATCAGGGAAATCCATTTCCGAGCCGATAAAGTTGTCGCCGGTATTTCGGATGGCCTCAACGCCTGCGAGGAAGTCGATCTTATGATCGTCGGTCAGCAATGTGTATTTGAGAAGATTGGTTGATGTTAGACTTTGATAGCGATATTTATTGATCGTTAGACGATTTGGGTTATTGATCCGGGCACCGGTACCCCAGTTACGATCAAAGCGTCGTTGATGTTGGTGATTGGTTTCAAAACCGAAAGTCGAAGTGAAAGACAAATCCTTAAGCAGATTGATGTCGACGAAAACTTTTCCAAAGATCTGATCGGTCGTTCTACGGTTATTGTTATATGCGAGCAAGCCGGAGGGATTGTATCCGTCACCAAACATGCCTGGTCTCTCAGGAAGATCAAGAAACCCTCCGGTCTCGTCATAGATGGGAAGTGCGGGCGTGCGGAAGAATGCGTAACGAACCACGCTACCACCATTGCCACCCGCGCCATCACCTGAGCTTCCGACGATGTCATTTGTTCCGCGTACAATATTTAGATTGATACCCGTTTTCAACCAGCTATTCAGTGTCGTGTTAACGTTAATTCTACCAGACAGACGTTGATACTCGCTGCCTTTGATAATTCCCTCCTGATCAAAATAATTAAGAGACATGAAGTATCCGGTATTGTTCTCCTGGCCTGAGAATGAAAGTGTATGTGTTTGCATTAAGGCATCGCGCATGATGGCGTCAACGTGGTCGGTATCTGACAAAGTTGAGGCGATGTCTTCGGTGATCAACGGACGAAGAAAAATGGGGTTTGTTTTGCCCGCGTTATCGTTGGCTGCCGCCTCGTTGTAAATTTCAACGTACTGCGCAGTGTTCGCCATCTTCACAAGCCGGCTTGGTGTCTGAAAACCGGTCTGGGTAGTGAAGGTGATCGTAGGCGTTTTTGATTTGCCGCTCTTGGTCGTGATAATCACAACACCGTTTGTTGCGCGCGAGCCATACACAGCAGCAGCGCTCGCGTCTTTCAAAATCGAAATTGATTCCACATCCTGCAGTGAGAAGTTCATGATGTCAAGAGTCGGCACACCATCAATCACATAGAGCGGTCCATTCTTGCTGAACATTGAGCCGACACCACGAATACGAACAGACACGCCTTCACCCGGTGCACCCGTGTTTTGCGACACAACGACACCCGGTGCGCGCCCCTGCAAGGCCTGATCGATCGAAGGAACAGGCAGCTTCACCAGGTCCTCTGACTTCACAGTGTTAACAGCCCCTGTAATTTTATCTTTCTCCTGGTAAGAATATCCGGTAATAACGATCTCCTCCAGCGCCGTTACATCATCAGCCAGTACAACGTCGAAATTCGTGGCAGCGCCTATCGCCAATTCCTGGCTCGTAAAGCCGATCATCGAGATCGTTATTGAAGCATTCTGTTCAGTTGCCGGGATATTGATCTGAAACTTGCCCATCACATCAGTGAATGTTCCGACGTTTGTGCCCTTGATGTATACGTTCGCCCCAGGAAGGGGATTTCCCTGTGAATCGCGCACAGAGCCGCTTACAACCGTCTGGCCATACGCTAAGTGCGACAGCATGATTAAACAAACGATATGATAGATACTTTTCATACGCTTAGCATTCATTGGTTAGGCTGTTCGTCGACATAAGCAATCGTCTTTCCCTCCACGACAAAACTGTTATCTTCTTTCTTCACCTCACTCCCGGCAGGAAGTACCACCAGCAGCCTGCTGGACTTTGGTGGGATCGAAAATGAAGTCTCCTTCGTAATATTTTCAGCAATCTTCTGATACGTGATCGCGTCAAAGAGATCAACTGCATTCGAATCTTCCGGGTAGAAGATCACCTGCTTTTTGTCGTCAAAAGGATTGTAGTAGAGAAAAGTCGGAAACTCGTTTTTCTGATAGAAGTCTGTTGCGTTGCAGTCTAGCTGCAGGATCATATCAACGTTTGTCTTCCTGACAATGGCTCCGAAGATTCCGGATTGCCCTGAGCTATAAAGACTGAACATTGAAACATCAGGTTGCCCTTCCATCCATTTCGGACCATCTCCAATTGCAACCGGTGACACGCCCTTCAATTCTTCTTTGCCGTAGTCGTCGGTTTTTCGGATGCCTTCATAGCCAATCACGTTTTTCGACAGTTCTTTCTTTTCAGGAAGCCACTGATGCTTGTCGTCAATTTCGTATGGATAGCAAAATCTTGCAGCGTTCGTGACGTTTAACATCCATTTACCCATAGCCGAAGCGTAGCGTTTGTCGTATTTCACCATTGGCACGAGCGGCCACGCCATGGCGAATGAATTCATCAGGAACGCATATCCGCCGCCATCGGTGATGCTGCCCTGGAGGCCATGAACATCATAATCGCCCCAGCGCTCAGCAATAACGCCCCATCCCTTTCTGCCTGTATCACTGACACAACCTTCGAAAGTCCAGTCGATCAGTTTTGTTACATCATAGTTTGTTCCCGCTTCTGCATTCAGACACGCAGCAGTATACGCAGCGAAAGGCATGAATATTTCGTAGAACCTGCTTTCTTTCTGGCTCATCAACGCATCCATCGACGACTTTGCCCCTTTCAGATA
>DASPJN010000011.1:0-2955 GCA_035628595.1 Chryseosolibacter sp. | reverse complement strand
TGGAGAAGCTGTAAGCCGCAATCGCGAGCATATGGCGCAGATCGGAAGGAAGGGTGGAGAAGCTAGCGGAGCCAATCGTAAGAACAAGGCAAACCGGACTAACGAGAACGCTTAATTCAGATTTGGTTTAGATGTATTTGTATAATAGAAGGTCGCACTGAAAATGCGGCCTTCTATTATTTCTTGCTGACTGTAATAGTCGACTGTTTCGCAACAACGCTTTCCGAAAATTACGCTTAGGGATTAGCTCACATCGTAGAAACTTTACATAAAGAAAGGCATGAAGACAAATTCGATGACGACCCGTAGCGTCGTCTCTGAACGATTGTAAGTGACGTACGGGGCCGGAAATGGAGAACAGAGTCTCCTGACTACCTCATCAAATAGACACGGCAGGATAATTCATTTGGCTTAGGCACCGCGTTATCGAAATCGTTTAATGTGTAGCTGATCCCGAAATATAACAATCCACTGTAATCGAACTTTGGATACTGTCGCTTGGTAGCGCTTTCTATTTTCTTGTCGTGGTGATGCAAATGTTCAGTGCGCTTCCAAGCAGAGGGAATGCGAAGGGAATTCGTTTTACAGTTTGATAACAATTCCGAAAACATGTTCTTTCTCGAACAGATTATGCTCTATCGTATAACTCCGATAATGTTCGCAGCACATGCCCGGCTTGTTCCGGCATCTCTTTGCTCTTCATTCTCCATAACCAATTGTTTTTGACAGACGCCGGGGTGTTCATGCGCGCCGATTCATTCAAATTCAACACATCCTGCATGGGTACAATGACTGATCGTGCCACTGAGCCATAAGCAATTCGGATAAGCTCCAGGCTGACATTCGTTGCGTCTACTTTCTTCCCAAGATAATCATTGATGTTGTTGCGTTCGATCTTGCTCAGGTCTTTTCGATACCAACCTTTTGTTGTGTTGTTATCATGCGTTCCTGTATACGCAACGAAATTGCTCGTATAGTTATGCGGGAGATATCCTGACATTGGGAAGTCGCCGCCAAATGCAAATTGAAGAATCTTCATACCAGGGAAGTTGAATTGCTGTCGGAGCTTATGCACGGCGTCGTTGATGTCGCCAAGATCTTCGGCAACAAATGGGAGGTATCCGAGCTGGTCGCGCACAGATTTAAAAAATGGAGAACCTGGACCACGTTTCCATGAACCGTTTTTCGCAGTCCTTTCACTTGCGGGAACTTCCCAGTAGTCGGCGAAAGCTCTGAAGTGATCCAGTCTTACGATATCAAACAATTCAATGTTCTTTCGAAGGCGATCGATCCACCATTTAAAATTTTGCTTTTCGAGTGCGTCCCAATCAAAAACGGGCATTCCCCACAATTGTCCATCCGCATTGAAATAGTCGGGAGGAACGCCCGCAACACCCTTCAACTTCCCTTTCTCGTCGACAGCAAAAAAATCCTTGTTAGCCCACACGTCAACAGAATCATGACTGACATAAAAAGGTAAATCTCCAAAGAGTGAAATTTCTTTTTCGGTGCAATATGTTTTTAGGCTCGACCATTGTCTGTCGAAGATGAACTGAAGCCATTTGATCTGTTCGATTTTTGCGCTGAATTTGTTTGAAGCGCGTGACATCGCCGCGGGCTTGCGTTGCATTTCTTCTTTGTCCCACTCGTACCATGGTTTACTGCCGTTCTTGTTTTTTAACACTTCGAATAACGCAAAATCGGTCAGCCACATGGCTTCACGTTCTTTGTATACTTCGAAGTCTTTCGCCATGTCTGAAGATTGCTTCTGAAAGCTTTTGAACGCTTTATGGAAAAGTTTTTTTCTGATTTTCTCCGCATATCGGTAGTCGCACTTTCCTGTATTTCGTATTTCTGAATTTTTCAGATCTGTGATGGAAAGAAGCCCATCAAATGCGAGTAATTCAGGACTGATCAGTAATGTGTTACCGGCCATACTCGACGATGCGCTGTAGGGCGAATATTGTTGGGCTTTCCCGGTAGGGCTTAGCGGCAGCAGTTGCCAGTAGTTTTGTTTCGCTTCTGCAAGAAAGTCTGCAAATGCAAATGCAGCCGGACCGATATCACCAACGCCAAATCTGGAAGGCAACGATGTGATGTGAAGCAGAATTCCCGCACTTCTTTCGTTTGCGTCTCCGGGACTTTTTATTTGGTTCTTCATTAGTCAAGTGGATGGTGAAGCAGTACCATAGATCGGCCGTCGACCGTTATTGTTTTCCCTGCTTCATGAATATCTTCATATTCCTGTACTTTACTTTCACTTGTGTCAAGAATTTTCGTCCATTGATTCCCATACTTGCTATCAGGAAGTCGGAAATCCATTGGCTCGTAATGTGCGTTAAAAATCACATAGAAACTGTCATCTTTTACGTGCTCACCCTTCGGTCCGAGAAAGTGAAGACTTTTTCCGTTCAGGAAAACGCCAAGTGATTTGGCGAAGGAATTGTTCCAGTGTTCTTCGGACATTTCAGTTCCGTCAGGTTGGAACCACGCAATGTCTTCGATGCCAACACCTTTTATGGGTTGGCCCTGAAACCATTTTCTTCTACAGAACACAGGATGATTTTTAGTCAGCTCAATTAGTTTACGTGTATACTCCAAAAGATTTGTGTCCACGCTTTGCCAGTTCACCCAAGACACTTTGTTATCCTGGCAATATGCATTATTATTTCCGCCTTGCGTTCTGCCGAATTCGTCCCCGGCTACTATCATTGGCACGCCCTGGGACAAAAATAATGTCGTCAGAAAATTTCTTTTAAGTTTGTCGCGTAGTGCAATTACTTCGGCGTCATCGGTGGGACCTTCAACACCGCAGTTCCATGAGCGATTATGACTCTCGCCGTCTTTGTTGTCCTCGCCATTTGCTTCATTATGTTTCTCGTTGTACGACACCAGGTCGTTAAGCGTGAATCCATCGTGCGCGGTTATAAAGTTTATGCTCGCCGTTGGCCGGCG
>DASPJN010000010.1:0-6640 GCA_035628595.1 Chryseosolibacter sp. | reverse complement strand
ATCGTTTTCTTTTTTTAAGGTATTCGGTGTCAGGATCGTTATCAAAGGCTTCAAGCTCAAACGGGTTGTATCGATAAGCGATCCAATGGCAATGACCTTTTGCGCGGGCCAGGACATAGAAGAAACTATAAAGCAGCCAGTGGAAAACAAACAGCAGCTCTATCTGCTGCCAGAAGTGAATCGTTTCATGTCTCATCAGGCGTACTTCATCTTTTTCAAGACGTGATATCCAGACGAATATGAAAAAGGATAGCCCGGTGTAATAGTTGAAAATTTTTTTCCGAGTGTAAAAGCGATAGGGGAGCATATCGGAATAACGATAGCAACGATCGTTTCCGTTCAAATTCAGCACCAAAATTTCCCGAAATCATTAGAGGAATCTTACATTGCTTATAGGTTTTTCTTATAGCGAATGCCGAGCACAATTACCGTTAGATTTACCAAGAGCGAAAAACTATTTGTTACGATTATTGGTAGGTCATCACGCAGAAAACCATACCAGATCCAAAGGGCAAGGCCGACAAACAGGATTGAAAGATAAAACAGTGAAAGATCTTCTGCTTTTTTCGTTTTGATGAGTTTGACCAGCTGTGGGAGGAGCGAAATCGCGGTGCAGATTCCTGCAGCGATGCCGACAAAGTTTTCAATATTATTCAATTGGTACGTTTACAAGTAGCCGCTTGAAAAAAGTATGCCGTTACGTATACAGCTTCTGGCAATTTGTACAGAAGAATGACCGCCGTTTAGTCTTGCCCGTGTATGCTTTAATTGCAGCTAGGTTGCAGCGCGGACATTTCCTTTTGGTGAAGATCAGCCAATGCTTTTTCAGTGTGAATTCCTTTTTCCATTCGTAGAAGTCGAAACTGTATTGCTTGGCTTCTGCGATTAACGCTGTAAGTTTTCGGGGTGGAAGCGCACCTACATTGCTATCCGGGTGAACGTGAATCCGGAACAACACTTCATTCTTGATAATATTTCCGACGCCTGAGAATATATTTTGATCAAGTAACGCATCACCGACATTCATGTCTGGCAACTGCTTAAGTTTTTTTCGTGCTTTTTTCGCGTCCCACGCCTCGTTCATCACATCGACACTCCAATCATACCGTTGGTCAAGTGGTTCATCTATCAACGAAACCGCCGTTGTATAGAAATTGATTTCATCGCCATTCTCAAATTGCAGCCGGAGCCGCGGTTCTGTTTCCTTACGTTCGTTTACGCGATAGCTGCCAAACATTAAAAAGTGAACTCGGATGGCAAGTGAATTACCTATGACGATCAGAAAATGTTTTCCCCAGCTTTTAAAGGCTTTGATTTTGCGACCTGTAATTTGCTCATAGTTGATTTTTGAAAGTCCTGACGCATGCGAGATTTGCTTTCCGCAAAAACGCGATAGTTCTTCTTTCAGGATTACCAGCGATGGACCTTCCATGGCTTTTTGATTTTAAATCGTTGTGCCATTGCATTAAACCAGCGTATGTTTATCGCAAGATGATCCTACATGTGACCACCGCATCGGAATGGACGAAACAGGAAGCCCACCTATGGTTTGTCCCAAATTCTCTTGAAAGAGAAGGCTTTATTCATGCATGCACTCAGGAGCAGCTGCGTGGCGTGCTTGAACGATACTTTACTGGAAAGACACAATTGCTTCTGATGCGAATCGATGAAACAAAGCTGTCAGCAACGATAAAGTTTGAAAGAGGGGCGACAAATGAAATGTTTCCACACATATTTGGGCCTATTGAACGGAATGCAATTATCAGCGTCGTGGCTATCTTGTAAAAAATGCAGCCGCCCCGAATTGCTCCGGAAGCGGCTGATTTTCCAACATAACAAAAACCCAAAAATCCTTAGTTAAAAATCAGAATCTGCCAGTAAGGCGACTGATCTTGCTTTTACGCAGTCTCAGTTGTACATGGTTGAAAAAATCAATTGCAACACCCACCGCGGTACAGGTGCCTACGAACACAAGAAATGGTCCGTAAGAGTACTGTCGTGATATGCCATCGAAACCGGCATATAGCATTGTAACAACAGCGAGAATTGCGAGGCCTAAAACAGTCAGATTCTTCATGGTATATTGCTTATACGACACTACAATATTACGAACCGAAGAGTTTATTAATTCGTGAGCTGTCTATGAAAAATAACGATGTAAGTTTAAAACCTAGTTCGAAAGCGTGAAGCGGCCGTTTCAGTTTTAAACGCGGTTTATCCAAGAATGGCTGGTGGTTGTAAGCCCCAGGCTGCGGTTCGTCGGAAATAAAACCGAGATCATTTAGAGTAATTGCGTATGAAGATCACATAAAAAAAGTCCCGCGAGCGGGACTTAAATTTTTCAGGCTGTGACTTCCGATTGCCTCATGGCGGCAAGCGTGGATTCACGTGCTTCGCGATGTTTGCAGTAGGAGCATTTGAAGTGTTTCAGCAGAACACCGGGTGAATCAGCTCCTGGCTCAACCTCAATTTCTTCCTTCACGATTTTGAAAGTTACATAACCACATTCGGGGCACTCAATCGCGTGTTGTGATGCGATGTATTTCTCGATTTTCTTAAAGCCAGTTTTCTCATCGACCCATACGTCATAATCTACTGACTGAACTGTGTTCTGTTCGTTGAACTGATCGGCATCCAAATGCGCTTCCTCCTCCTGTTCCGCGAGTTTGCGCATCGCATTGCCTGTTGGAGAAATACGTGGTTTGTTTCTGATGCGATTCAATTTCTTCTCCACGAATCTTGGATAATAGATCTGAATGAGATTCTGGAACAAAACATAGGAGACAACAATGAAGCTCGCAGTAATAAAGATCCTTACGTAGAACCATGTTTCGATATTGCCGAACTCCATCTTTGAAGCCAGTTTATTCATATACAATGCAAATGCTCCGATGAAAAAGACGATGGCATACCAAAAGTATCGCACTTCGTGCAGGTTAACGTAATCGTATTTTTCCTTATAGTCTTTTAAAAGAAGAATTCTGAATTCATGGTATAACAGAATGAGGATCCCAATCGCAGTACAGGTGTACGCGCCAAAGATTAGATAGTGGTCCCAATTGTTAATGAAATTGGCTGAACTTTCCATAGGTATTAAGTTAGGTATGGAAAGATAAGAAATACCGACGGGAAATGGAATAAAAAATTGCGATTTGCTGGTACTAACGACTAATAGGAAATGAAATGCCCGGATTTGTCAATTCCCGGGCATTGTATGGTGAAAAAAAGGCTGCATCAGAAACCGGTGTTACAAGGTAAATGACAGTTTTAAAAAACTCCGTCGATACATCGCCAAGGTACGAAGGTCACGTGACCGGACTAAACCGGCGTGGTGAGATACTACCGGGGCTCCACAAATCCGAAGATCGGTGGTGTAATGAGCAGGAGTCAAAGTAAGATTGCTATTTACACTACAACAGTTGACCTCTGATACAACCCTGTTAATCTTAACAAACACTGACGAATCAAGATCATAGAGACTAACGCTTTATCTTATCAATAATGTCATGCCACGACTATCACCATTAATCAATTTGTTATGATCGTAGAAATCTCTCCGAAATGCAGATGAGAGTACTCTAAAAAGGTCGCCGGCTGCACCTACCTATACCGTTGCATAAGACAAAAGAGAGTGGTTGCGCTCTCTTCTGCTCAAAATCATTTTGCCGGTTGCCGTATCGGTTGGCCTTGCAAGTCGAAATAGCCAATCTCGGCGAGGTCTTTTCCGGATTGCGCTGATGCAAGGCCATCGCTAAATGGACCAACTTCAGCGAATTGAACCGGCACTTTTAATTTGCCTGTCTTATCGATAAAGCCCCACAATCCATTAAAAGCATATTCATTTCCTTCGTAGTCGGAAGTCGCGACTTCGCCACCGACGTTTACGCGTATAAGATCCTGTCCGTTCAGTGGCTCGATCCAACTGTAATCAAAGCCAGTAAGCATGGCACCGTCTTTCGTTGCCAGGGCCCATTTGCCATTCTTGGATACATACAAAAATCCTTCAGCCTGAATTTTGACGTCACTAAGTGCGTTGATATTGAAAATCATTTTTCCCTGATCATCGATTACACCACATGTACTTCCGGCTTGCCACGATTGGTCAGTCCGCACAATACACCTGCCATTCACGAATCCTTCATATTCAAAAATGAGTTTGCCCGAAGGTTCGAAAACAGTTTCTCCGTTTTTGTTGATAACACTTTCCAGCCCTTCCGCTTCCTTTTGAACGATGGCCACATTTCCCTGGAAGCTTCTGACACTCGCATAAACTGGTTGCACGGCAATTGCGCCTGTCTGGTCGATGAATCCCCATTTTCCGTCCTGCATGAACGCAGCGAAACCGTTTGAGAAATGTTCTAATTTCTCGAATGCAGATTCATGTACAATTCCTTCACGGTTGATGGCGCTCCATTTGTTGTTCTGCTTTATCAAAACAAAACCTTCGTGAAAGCTGTCCGGGGACTCTTCATTCTTAATATCAACATCTTCATAATGGGGATTGATAATCCATTTTCCTGTATTGCCAAGCACACCCGCGCGACCTGTTTCGATTGCTTTGAGCGAGCGTGAATTTGTTTTTTCGATCATGTACCCGTTGTCTTCGAAATTGAAGGTCAATTGAAATGGATAAAGCGTTTCACCTTTGCCGTTGATGAGCCCATAGGTATCGCCTTGCTTCGCAATGAAGTTATCGCCGAAAGGAATAATCCTGTCAAAGGAAGCTTCTGTCACTTTTTTTCCGGTAATGTCGAGCAAGCCCCATTTGCCTCCGTCGCAATTATAAAAGACGGGATCTTCGCATTCTTCCTCGCACAAATTATAAACCGCTTCGCCACCAACATTGTATATAGCCACTCCGTTGCTGAACGGAAGGATCAATTCAAATGAAGGCGCCAAAATCGTCTCTCCTTTTTCGTTAACCAGTCCCCATTTTCCGCCCTGGTAACCGTAATATTCTTCGTTTGCGCCGGCGCCTATATTTACGCGGGCAATCGTGCCTTCAAAATCCGTTGCGAAATCAAATGCAGCTGGTATTACCATTCCTTCGAAATCCGTTTTTGAATAACCAAATTTTCCGGTGGGATCAGAAACAGCATACATTGTTTTCGACTCGCGATACGCGTACGGCGATTCGGAGTCAGGAACAGCGCCAAGCACCTTCCCGGTCTTATCAATGTAAACGAGTTTTTCTTTCAGACTTACAACAGCCTTTCCGTTGTTAAAGTCCCACGCAGTATTGAATTGCGGCGCGATCACGAACTCACCTTTCATGTTGATATATCCATTCGACGCTCCGGTATTTGTTACCTGCAGCAATTCTCCTGTACGTTTGATCCCGGAGTATGCGGGCTTAATGATATCTTCATTCGTTTTCAGATTTCGCACACCGAATCCTTCGGTTGTTTTGTAAATCACAATATTCTTCTCGACTGACTGTATATCGAAGCCAGGACGGATTGCGTAGGCACCTTTCTTATCGATTATGCCCTGCCCGGCATCAGTCGTTACAATTGCATAACCTTCTTTATTGAATGCATACGCGTTTTTGAACTTTTCATTGAAGGCGATCTTTCCTTCTTTAGTGATATAGCCGTATTGTTCATTGCCAAGTTTTACAGCAGCTAGTCCGTTAGAGAATGACTCGAAATCCGAGCCGAGATATGCGTATTCCTCTGTTGGTACGATTCGTTGATAGATCCAGGTGCCCTTCACATCTATGTAGCCATAGAGATTGTCTTTCTTCGCAGCGGCGAGGCCTTCTGACATTGGTTGAATCTGATCGAAAGAGGGGAACACCACCCATTGCTCATTCTCATCGATCAATCCAATTTTTCCTGTGTTTGAATCGGACGCAGGTGCAACTGTGTGGCCGTTAAAAGTGAAAATGGCTTTTGCGATTCGGTCTTGTCGCGTAATCGTACCATTTTCAAACGACACATAGTTGAAAGGCGCGTTATAATCATTAACATCTTTCACAGAACCGTAACCATTGCGAACGGGCTCGGCAACATAAAAGCTTTCATTGAAAACAATTCCGTTTTTATTCATGTACGACCAATTGCCAAAAAGGTAGTAACCATCGAACGTTACTTCGCTGATAAGCGTGTCTTTGGTATTAACACGGGTATATTCGCCGGTGAAATCATCAGCGTAAGTGAGAGCAGGTTGCACAACCACCTCACCCGTTGCATTCACAAAACCATATTTTCCATTGATCTTAAATCTGCCGAGGCCCCCGGAGAAATCCCATACATAGTCAAAGGTTGGTTGAACCAACACCTTGCCTGAGACATCCATGAATCCCCACTTTCCATTTTCCTTAATCGGGTACAGTCTGAGTTCATCTGGTTCCGAAGAGGACGTGGTTTCGCGTGTACTGCATGTGATGAAAATGATCGACAGTGCTATAAGGCTCACGATCTTGAAACAATGGTGCATAATTGTTGGGTTTATAGGGATTTGCAAAGTATCCGTGCGAGATTCGAGGTAATGGCCCGCGGTCTTCGTCAATTAGTCCGGCAGTCGGTCGCGGCTGACAGTCCTATACGAATCACGAGTCGGAAGGTTTTACTTTTTTAGTTTAATCGCCAATCATGATAAACGGCGCCCAGTAGTAAGGTTCCGGGTGCGATTCCCG
>DASPJN010000009.1:0-16782 GCA_035628595.1 Chryseosolibacter sp. | reverse complement strand
TATTTCACGCAGAGCCTGATCATTGGATTTTTTATCAGCATCATATTATCTGTTATTTTAAGAAGACAACCTAAAATCTAACTATATGGAACAAACACAACCCCTTACTGATACACCCGTTACTACCCGGTCAGCTGGCATTCGATACGGTGTAATTGCAGCTGTTATCAGCATTGTTTTTTTTCTGGCTCTTAATATCAGCGGCGTCGATATGACTGCCAGTTACTGGAGTTGGATCGGCTATTTGATCACAGCTGTGATTGTTTTCCTGGCGCACAAATACTACAAGGAAAACGGTGATAGTTATATGAACTATGGACAGGGTATCGGCATTGCCTTCTGGCAGGGATTGATCGGCGCAGGAATCTCGCACATTTTTACATATATCTATATCAAGTTTATTGACGGTGCCTTTATCGATAACGTTATTGACGCCCAGCGCGCTGGTATGGAGGAGCGCGGTATGTCGGATGAACAGATCGATCAGGCGATGGAATTCTCTGCATCCTTTATGACACCGGAAGTCATGATGTTGATGGGCTTTTTGTTTGCTATTCTAGGCACAGTAATCATTGCATTAATTGTTACTATCTTTACGCAGAAATCGCGTCCAGAAACAATATAAATGATTAATCCTCAGATCTCAGTCATCATTCCCGCACAGGACGAAGAAGAATCATTACCAGAATTATGTCAGTGGATAGGCCGTGTGATGCAGTCACATGGCTTTTCTTTTGAAGTGATAATGATCGACGACGGTAGCACTGATAATACCTGGGATGTCATTGAAAAGATCAACACAGAGGATAACCGGTTCAAGGGTATCCGGTTTAACCGGAATTTCGGGAAATCAGCCGCCCTTCAAACCGGTTTCCGCACCTCGAAAGGAAACGTGGTCATTACTATGGATGCAGACCTGCAGGATAGCCCGGATGAAATTCCGGAGCTGTATGACATGATCACCAACCAACGTTTCCACCTGGTTTCCGGCTGGAAAAAGAAGCGGTATGATCCGATCTCAAAGACAATTCCTTCACGTTTCTTCAACTATATTACCCGTAAGATCTCCGGTATCGAGCTCCACGATTTCAACTGTGGCTTGAAGGCATACCAGTCCGTTGTTGTCAAGAACATTACGGTATATGGCGAAATGCATCGTTACATTCCCCTCATTGCGAAGTGGGGCGGATTCAACCGAATCACGGAAAAAGCTGTTGTTCACCGTGAACGAAAATATGGACAAACGAAGTTTGGATTAGAGCGCTTTATCAACGGTTTCCTCGATCTGCTCTCCATTACTTTCGTCAGCAAGTTCCGGCAAAAGCCAATGCATTTCTTCGGAACATTCGGCACATTTTCATTTGTGCTTGGATTTCTCGCTACAGCCAAACTGTTTTGGGATAAGTTGGATTCACTATTCTTTTCAAGAACGCCGATGAAGCGCGACATCACCGAGCAACCATTGTTTTACCTTGCCCTCGTGGCAGTTATCATAGGTGTTCAGTTATTCGTGACAGGCTTCCTTGCCGAAATGTTTGCCATGCAGTCTCTGTCCAAACGCGATTACCTTGTAATCGACAAAGTGGGCATTGAGGATGACGCGTCGCGTACGTTGCAAACAGTCAACAAGTGATTTTAGCAACATGCCCTCTTTGAAATACTCCATCATTATTCCGGTTTATAACAGACCAGAAGAAGTAGAAGAGCTTCTTGAGAGCCTCGCCGTTCAAACCAGTCAGAATTTTGAAGTAATTATCGTCGAAGACGGCTCCGCTACGCGGTGTGATTATATTACTGCGTTGTTCCGTGACCGTTTTCCACTGCGATATTTTTATCAGGAAAACCGTGGGCCCGGCCCGGCTCGTAATTTCGGATTTACGAAAGCAGAAGGGGAATATCTTGTTGTCTTCGATTCCGATTGCATTATTCCCCCAGCTTACTTTCAGGCAGTAGACCAGGCGTTGGAAAAAGATCAACCCGATGCATGGGGTGGTCCCGATGCTCCGCATGTTGATTTCACACCCGTGCAGCGGGCGATGGGCTACACCATGGCATCCATCCTCACAACCGGCGGTATTCGCGGTGGAAAAAAACACATTGGCTGGTTTCAGCCACGGAGTTTCAACATGGGTTTATCGCGAAGAGTGTATGAGGTAACAGGCGGATTCAGGTTCGAACGGTTTGCAGAAGATATTGAATTAAGTATCCGGATGAAGCAGGCCGGATTCAAAGTGGCGCTTATTCCCGATGCATTTGTTTATCATAAACGTCGCACCTCATTCGCTCAATTCTTCCGTCAGGTTTCTAATTTTGGAAAAGGTCGCGCGCACATTGGCGAAGTATTCCCCAATGAAGTAAAGGTCACGCATTGGTTCCCAACGGTTTTTTCGGCAGGGATGTTGGCGCTTTTAGTGCTGCCCTTCATCGATGCCAGGATTTTCTTTTTTGCCCTGGCCGGCTTCGTAGCTTATCTCTCCGCTATTTTTTTACACTCGCTCATCCAAAATAAAAACTTGCTTGTGGCAGCGTTGTCTGTTCCTTCGGCAGTGCTGCAACTGTCAGGCTACGGTCTCGGATTCTTTGGCGAATGGATCAAGGGTAAGTTTGGCAGATCCTGAGCATTTAGGATTTTTGTATTTTTTCAGCAATATTGTAGTAATCTAGCCCCACCGTAAATGAATAGATTGCTGCTTGCCTGTATGCTGGTTGGGTCGTGTCTGCTGATATCCACTTTGGCAGAGGCTCAACATCTAAAAGAAATTCCACCCGGATATTACGTTGTTGTCAGCGCGTTTTCTCCCGACAGGGAAGACCTTGCCATCAACTATGTCAGTCATTTAAAAAAAGATAAAAATATGGAAGCTGCTTACGGTTTCCATTCTGAGCGTGGGTACTGGTATGTTTATCTTCCAAAGCACGAAACATTTCGCACGGCTGTAGATCACGTGAAATCAACTCGTAAGGATCCGGAGTTCGAGAAAGCATGGGTACGGAATGTTAAACCATTTTCTGGCATTGCTTCGGTAACGAAACAAGAACTGGTAAGGGCCGACTCCGTGCAGGCGGATGAAGTTGTTGAAACTGCGCCAGAAATGCAGATCGTGGAAGACCCGACAGATACAATCGTGGTCACCGATAATGAAGAGATCATCCAATACGATGTAATGACCCTCGGTAACACGGAAGTCTTTCTGAGTCTTTACAATGCAAGAAACAACAGGATCGTTGAGGGAAAAGTAAAGGTTGTCGATACTGATCGAAACAACCTGATCAAGGAAGTTGATGGCAACGATTATCTCGAGCTGCCGAATCCCAAGAACACGAGCGGGAAGCTTACGCTGATATGTGAAGCATTTGGTTATCGTAAAGTTCAGCAGGAGATCAACTACCCTCTGCCATTGGCAGATACAGCGAAAAGTTATGTCGAGTTGATGGGCACCACATTCATCGTGTATTTTGATTTATTGCGTTACCTGGCGGGCGACATTGCTACTTTGTACAACGTATACTTCTACAATGATGCAGCCGTGATGTTACCTGAATCAAAGTTTGAGCTGACCTCGTTGTTGCAGATGATGCAGGAGAATCCGGAATACCGGATAAGATTGCATGGCCACAGCAACGGAAGGCACGCCGGCCGGATAATCAAAATGGGACAGGACGGTGATTTCTTTTCGCTCAATGGCTCCGTCAACGGATATGGTTCAGCAAAGGATCTTTCGGAAGCACGCGCTAGTATCATTAAAGAATATCTGGTAGCGAATGGCATTGCCGCCGACCGTGTCGAAGTTAAAGCCTGGGGCGGCAAGAAGCCTTTATATGATCGCAACAGCGCGAATGCAAAACGAAATGTTCGGGTCGAAGTTGAGGTTTTGGATGATAAATGATTTTCTTTGCTTGAATAATTGACCAAGCTGTCATTCCAAATGAAAAACGTCCTTCGTAGTTTTTTTCTCATCATTAACTACAAAACACTTATCATCACCGCCCTGGCTGTCATTTCAAGCGTTGTCTGCTATGAACTCGGGCTTACGGCCAACTTCCCGGATATGTTAGTCGGCGTGGCTATTGTATTCCCAGTTGTTTTTTCAATCGGATCTGCATACAATCGGCGCGAGACGGCGCTTCAGCGATACTCCGATTTCAAAGGACATGCGATTGCTATTTTTTACGCTACACGCGATTGGCCATCGGACAAGAATAACGATCTGTCAACCCGCGTTCGTAACATTGTTGGTGACATGGTTGTGATCATGCGCACAATGTTTAAGTCCAGGAACCGTGCTGACTGGCAACAAAACGAGCAGAAACTCTACGTGTTGTTTTCATCGCTCTCATCCCTGACAATGGAGTTACGGAACTACGGTGTTCAAAGTGGAGAGATCTCCCGGACTAGCCAGTATGTGAGCAAAATGATAATTGCATTCGACAACCTGAAGATCATTCACACGTATCGAACGCCGGTTACGCTTCGCGCGTACAGCAAAGTATTTATCTACATTTTTCCGATTATCTACGGACCATATTTCGCAAATAATTTTCAGAACTATTCGGGTCACCTTGAATATGTGATGCCGGTGCTGTATAGTTTCATTCTTGTAAGTCTTGATAATATTCAGGATCACCTCGAACATCCGTTCGATGAGGTAGGGGAGGACGACATCACACTCGACGAACGCGAGATCATCTCTCACATGAACGTTTAATCACGCGCTATGACAGAACACAGGCAACCGGATACTAAAAGTAATTTCAAAGTATTCGCATTGCTTGGCGTTGCGTCAGCTGGATTGATGGGTTTGTTCTGGTCGTTGGACAGTTTCTTCATTTACATTTTTGCTGGTGCATGTCTCGCATTTTTCTTTCTGGCATTTCTTAACCGGCCGGAGGAACCCGTGATCCGACGTTTTCACTCTCGTCAACAATCAAAAAATTTTAAACAACCAATTCCTGAGCCATCGCAGCCACAGGCGCCAGTTAAGATCAAGCCACAGCAGATCCTTGGTTGTTTAGTGGTACTTGTGATTGCTTTGATAATAATCGGCGCCCTGTTTGGCGATGCTGAAAAAGACGATTATTCCTTCTATTATCAGACAGCAGAGAATTACCGCTACAGCGGCCAGATCGATTCGGCCAAGATATATTATCGAAAGGCCTTCTCAATTGAAGAAAACGCAGAAGCATATCTTGGATATGGCAACGCTTTGCTGCTCGACATCCAGTACGACTCAGCTATGGTTTATTATGATAAGGCTATTGAGATTAATCCTGATTATGTATATGCATACTATAATAAAAGTGTCGCACGCTATAATCAAAACCGTTATGATGAAGCGATACAATTCAGCCGGCAGGCGCTGCAGGTAGATGAAACCTACACCGATGCGCTTACAATGATCGCCGACAGCTTTTATGCAAAACAACGATTAGACTCCGCATTACATTACTACGAACGTGCATATGAAGACGGGGCGCGTAGCGCATGGGTCTGCCACGTAATGGCCTATCTCTACGATCAAAAAGGAAAGAACCAGGAAGCCATTGCATTTTACAAAGAGGCACTGTACTACGACAGCACAAAGACGGAAGTATATACCCGCCTGGCTGAAATGATTGGTGGCAGTGAAGGAGAGAAGTATCGGAGGCTCGGGCAGCAAGCCAGGTAGGCGCAGTCGCGTTATCGTGGCTGGTATGCCGCCAACTAAAAAGGCTGCCTTTGCAGACAGCCTTCCTAAAGAATCATCATTCACTATTTATTTCGCGTAGGCGACACTCCGCATTTCGCGGATAACCGTCACTTTAATTTGACCCGGATATTGCATGTCGCGCTCGATCTTTTGAGAGATATCAAAGCTCAGTTGGCTCGCGCGATCGTCTGTCGCTTTTTCAGCATCCACGATCACGCGGAGTTCACGCCCAGCTTGAATTGCGTAGCACTTCTCAACGCCTTCAAAGCTCAGACCCACATCTTCAAGTTCTCTGAGACGTTTGATATATTGTTCCATCACTTCACGTCTCGCACCAGGACGCGCACCGCTAATCGCATCGCAAGCCTGAACGATCGGCGAAATGATATTCGTCATTTCAATTTCATCGTGGTGAGCGCCGATCGCATTGCAGATGATCGGGTGTTCCTTGTATTTCTGCGCGAGCTCCATCCCGACAATCGCGTGTGGCTTTTCAAGTTCTTCCGTCGATACTTTCCCGATGTCGTGTAGAAGTCCGGCGCGTTTTGCCTGCTTCACGTTAAGTCCGAGTTCAGAAGCCATGATGGCGCAGAGGTTCGCTACCTCGCGTGAGTGCTGCAAAAGGTTCTGTCCGTAGGAAGAACGAAAACGCATACGGCCCACCATCTTAACGAGTTCAGGATGTAAACCGTGGATACCAAGATCGATCACAGTGCGCTCGCCGATCTCGATAATCTCGTCTTCAATGTTTTTAGTGGTCTTGCCGACGATCTCTTCAATACGCGCAGGGTGAATACGTCCGTCCTGCACAAGGCGGTGAAGTGACAGGCGAGCGATTTCGCGTCTCACTGGATCAAATCCGGAAATGATGATCGCTTCAGGTGTATCGTCTACGATGATTTCAACGCCGGTTGCCGCTTCAAGCGCACGGATATTTCGTCCCTCACGACCGATGATCTTTCCTTTAATGTCATCGCTTTCGATGTTGAATACCGAAACGCAGTTTTCGATCGCATGCTCCGTTGCTGTACGCTGAATTGTTTCGACAACAATCTTCTTGGCTTCTTTTGTTGCCGTCAGCTTCGCCTGCTCCATGATGTCTTTGATCACGCTGGAGGCACGTGTCTGGGCCTCATCCTTCAACGAAGCAACAAGCTGTTCGCGGGCTTCATCGGCGGTAAGCTTTGAAATGTTTTCGAGTACCTGAATCTTTTGCTGGTTGAACTTATCGAGTTCCTCCTTGCGCTTCTTAACATGTTCGAGTTGGGTATTCAACTCCTCTTTCAGTCCGTCAACTTCTGATTCTTTTCTTTTCAAAGATTCGATCTCTTTGCTGATGGTTTGCTCACGCTGTTTGATCTTTTGTTCGTTGGTGATGATCTGGCTCTTTTTGCGGTTCGCTTCATCTTCGAACTCCGAACGCATCTTCAGAATTTTTTCTTTTGCTTCAAGGATCTTATCCTTTTTGAGATTTTCGGCGGCTATCTCCGCCTCTTTGATGATCAACCTGGACTTTTCCAGGGTTTCTTCCTGCGTCCTGCTGCTTTTGCGTTTGTAGAGCAGGGTACCGAGCAGCAGACCAATCGCAATCGACACGACGACGCTTACCAGGATAACAATAACAAGTTCTGACATAGAAAATAAGGGTTTATATTAACCCGGAACGGCGCTTTGCCAGGAAGGAGAGTGAAGACTAAAGAATAGACTGAGAGACGAGGTGGTTCAGCTGACTTACTTTTTCGAAAACGGTTTGATCAATTGCCTGGTAGGTTTCTTCAGCTGTCATTTTATCAACAATGCAATCGAAAGCCACCATGGCCAGTAAATCCTGTTTATCGTCTATCCCAAACTGCTCCCGGTAAGATTTAAGTTTTTCGTTGATGAGTTTGCCGGCAATTCTTACCCTTTCTTCATCGGCACGCTTCACCTTCATGGGATATTCGCGGTCGGCTATCTTAATCTTTATAGAAAGTTCCTCCATCAATGCTCTTACGGTTGCTACCTGCTTAAGTGAGCGATACATTTATCAATCTCACGTATATAATCGTCTACTTTTTTCTTCAACTCCGAAACACTTCCGTTTTCCGGATGTAAATTATCTACAATTTTAGTGATTTTCAGTTGATTATGAAAGCTGGCGATTTGCTCATCCCGGGTTTTCACCGCAGATTTTAATTCAAGGTTCTCAACCTTCAGTGCTTTTAGCTGCTCTTTGAGGCTCTTGTGTTCATTGACCAGCACCAGAATTTTCCGCTCTAATCCGCTAAGGTTTGATTTTAAAAGCTCTTGATCCATTTTATCGATGTTTGCCGTGCAAGGCAGCTAAGTCAAAAAATCTATTTCCTGATCACGGCGCCCAGCTTCTTTTCGAAGGCGCTCATCAGCTTTTCCATCGTCTTGTCGATCTCCTGATCCGTTAACGTCTTATTCTCGTCCAGCAGGGTAAAGCTGAGCGCATAGGCTTTTTTACCCTTTGGAATGTTTTCGCCTTCGTAAACATCAAACGCAATGATTTCTTTGATCAGTTTCTTTTCTGTTTCCAGCACAAGATTTTGAATTTCATCAAATCGAACCGGTGCGTCGAGAACGAGCGAAAGATCACGTTTCACTTCAGGAAATTTTGGAACCTCTCTGATTACTAACTTAGGCGATGCGCCATTGAAAAGCAAGGAAGTGTTTAGCTCGGCATAAAATAAATCCTGCCTGATGCCAAATTCTTTTAGTATCGAAGATTTCACTTTGCCGGCTTTACCAATAACCTTATCACGTAACAGAATTTTTACACCATAGTCGAAAAGCTGATCCTGAACTGACTCCTGTTTGGTAGTCGCAAGCCCACATTTGTTAAGCACATGGCTCACCTGTTGTGCGAGGTCGTAATAACTCGAAGATATTGTCTTTCGTTGCCAGTTTTCTGTCTCCACGTTACCAGTCATGTACAGCGCAAGGCACTCGTCTTCTTTGTACTTACCGTCTTTTTTATAATACGTCTTCCCGAATTCATACAGTTTCAGGTCCTTTTGTCTTCGGTTGATGTTGTATGAGCATACTTCAAGACCGGTGAAGAGCATTGATTGGCGCAGAACGCCTTGTTCCTCACTCAGCTTATTGAGAATTTCAACGGTCTCCCCTTCGAAGGTAACTTTTGTTTTTTCCTGGTAAGCCGCATTGGTGAGCGAGTTGGTCCAGATCTCATAGAAGCCATTGCCAACAAGAAGCTCGCCGACAAAACGTTTGAATTTGTCAAAGCTTTTTACAGGGAAATCGGCAAAGTAGTCGGTGCTCGCTGCATTTTTGAGTTCGATGTTGTTGAAGCCGTAGATCCTCAGAATTTCTTCGACGATATCAGCTTCCTGTATAACATCAACACGATACGGTGGAACCGACACCGTATAACGATCATCACGCTTTTCAATGACCTCAATATCGAGCGCCGAAAGAATGCTAAAAACATCTTCGCGCGGAATGTCTTTTCCGATCAACCTGTTGACATTCTTATCTTTTACTTCAATCGTCCGGTTTTCAATACGGGAAGGATAGATGTCAATAACCGCTGAGGAGATTTCCCCTCCCGCAATCTCTTTGATCAACAACGCTGCGCGTTTCATTGCATAGACCGTGATATTCGGATCGGTACCGCGTTCATAGCGGAACGATGCATCCGTCTTCAATTGGTGATGCATGGCAGTTTTGCGAACGAAGTTCGGTGAGAAATATGCACTCTCCAGGAATACGTTTTTAGTTGCTGTTGTAATCCCCGATTTCACACCACCAAATACACCCGCGATACACATCGGCTCTTCGGCGTTGCAGATCATCAGATCGTTTCCGGTTAACGTGCGTTCTTTCTGATCCAGTGTCGTGAACTTTGTTCCCGCCGGAAGTGTCTTCACGAGTACTTTGCCACCTTTGATCTGATCAGCATCGAATGCGTGCATGGGCTGACCGAGTTCGTGACAAATAAAATTGGTGATATCGACAATGTTGTTGATCGGTGTAATGCCAATACTCAGCAAACGGTTTTTCAACCATGCAGGTGAGTCGGTAACTTTTACATTGCTGATCGTAACCGCCGAGTAACGCGGACACGCGTCCGTGTTTTCAACAACAACTGGTATCGTTAATTTTTGATTATCGGTTTTGAATCCGTCGACTGACGGAAGTTTCAAGGTTCTCTTCTTCGCTGCCTTAATATCGCGGGCAACACCAATGTGTGATGCAGCGTCGGCACGGTTTGGTGTAAGGCCGATCTCGATGATGTAATCAGATTCGATCTTGAAATATTCAGCAGCAGGTGTTCCGTTCGCTGCCGTCGTATTAAGAACCATGATGCCTGCGTGACTTTCACCCAACCCGATTTCATCTTCAGCGCAGATCATTCCTTCTGATTGCTCACCCCGGATCTTTGCCAGTTTAATCGTGAAGGATTCCCCGTTCGTTGGGTAAATGGTCGTTCCCGGAAGGGCAACAACTACTTTTTGTCCCGCGGCTACATTCGACGCACCGCACACAATGCGTGAAGCCGTTCCCGTTCCAACGTCGACGGTGGTTACCGAAAGCTTATCTGCATTCGGATGTTTTTCGCACGTGAGCACTTCACCGATAACCAATCCCTTCAACCCACCCTTAACGGTTTCAAAAGCTTCGACCTTCTCAACTTCCAGGCCCGTCGATGTCAATACTTTTCCGATCTCCTCGGCTGATTCAGGGATGTCGATATACTGTTTTAACCAGTTGTAGGATATAGTCATCGTAGCAAATTATTGGGCTTCAAAAATAAGATGTTTAGCCGTATGTGTTGCGGCTACTCGTAATTCTTTTCACCCGCCCGGATTGCAACCGTTAGCAGGTTTTCACGCGGTGGGAGCGGACACGAAAAGGTGTGGTTATAGGCACAATAAGGATTATATGCCTTGTTAAAGTCAAGCGTGATCGTAGTAGCACCCGGCGTCTTGTTTATATCCAGGTAACGGCCGGCACCATACGTTTCAACCGCGCTGGTCTCATCACCGAACGCGAGAAAAAGTTTTCCTCTGAATGGCCCCATGTCCATGATCTCGAGAATGAGCAGTTTGTTTTCCTTGCCGTCAAGCGTGAATGAGGCATAGGCATATTCGAGATATCGTTCTTCTTTTCCGTCGTTGGTGGCAAGGATTACCGCTTTTCGCTCTGTGATCGGTGTCAGGTCAGCGATTATTTTAAACCGGATATCAGCTTTGAAATAATTCAGTCCTTTAAAATTCTCTTTATCTGTGATCGGCGATTCTTTCGCGGTTCGCATAAAATGATCTTTCTCCTTCCGTTCTTTTTGAATCTGCTCAAAGTATGCTTCATCATCCTGACTTCCCTGAAAAGAATAAAACACAATGGCGATAATTGCCGTCACAACAATGAGGAGGATAATATTCTTTGATTTCATATCGGCAGTTGAGCATTTTGTTCGCGTTCCCATTGCAGGATTTTTTCGCGATGCTTTTTGTAAAGGTTAAAGAACAATGGCACTGCTGTATCCGCAAGCTCACCGGGAGCATTGGTGAGGATACAAATACCAATTTTGTCGTGTGGATTGAACCCGATTTCACTTCTGTACCCTGTCACGTAGCCGCCGTGGTACACAAGTGTGTCGGACGGGTAGTAGAGGATGCGCCAACCGAGGCCATAGGATGATTCGCTGATCCTGTCGATCTTACGGTAATGCCTGTTCCTTGATCTGGCATCGATCACGGGCTCATATAGTTTCTCCATCGTTGCGGGCTTGATCACCTTTGGTTTGCAGCCCAGCAAAGCCACCATCCACTTCGACATATCTGAGATGCTTGCATTGACGCCGCCTGCAGGAGCGACATTGTAATACGTGTCGTTGATTTTTGCTCTGAACCATTTTCGTCTTCCGCGACGATGGGGGTAAGCAACGTTGTCGTCATTGACGAGCGTTTCATAGTTCATCGACGCGTCTGCCATACCGAGCGGACGAAACACTCTCTCCATCATCTGATCCTCGTACGTTTTACCAGTCGATTTCAAAATCACTTCTCCGATCAGGCTGTACGCCACGTTTTGGTAACTGTACTCTCGTCCAACTTTGTTAGACATTTTCACTTCACGCAATTTACCAAGCAACGTAACGAGGTCGATCCCTTCTTCCACGAGATTCGTATAAGTGTGATACGGCAAGCCGGTCGTATGCGATAGTACGTGTGTGATATTCAACAAAGAAGTTTGCGTGGAATCGATCAATTGGAAGTCCGGCAGATATTTCACCACGCGGTCATCCCACGAAAGTTGGTTTTCTTCAACCAATATCCCCGTAAGAAAAGAAGCAAAGGGCTTTGACACCGATGCAAGCCTGAAAACGCTGTGCTCATTGATAGAATCATGGGTGTCGGCAGTTCTGAAACCAAATCCTTTCGTGTAAATGAAAGTGGAGTCTTTTACAATCGCGATGGCAGCTCCAGGTATACCCGTGCGTTTTATGATCTTTTGTATTTCTTTCTCAAACGCGTTAACAAGTTTTGTTAACTCAGGATTGACAGGACGGGAAATTACAGCCGGCTGGGCAATCTGTCGCGCCTGTGGCTTTGGCGAGATATCAAGTAATGGATAAGCAAGATAAAGCGCAAGAAGCAATCCTGTCGCGATGCCGATGAGCCAGTAAGATTTTTCTTTAATTCTCCTCGATTGCTTCATTCCTGCTAAAGTAAACCTTCATCGGCAAAGCTAAAATATTTTTGCCCTGCAACGATGATATGGTCGAGGAGTTGAATCTCCAGCAAGCGACCGGCTTCTTTAATTCTTTTCGTCAGGTCAATATCGGCCTGACTTGCATTCAGGTTTCCTGAAGGGTGATTGTGCGCGAGAATGATTCCACTTGCAAGGTCTTCCAGCGCTGACCTGAAAATGATTTTTGGATCGGCAACAGTCCCTGCAACGCCTCCCTGGCTGATACGCAGTTTTCTCACAACACGATTCGCGCGATTCAGCATCAATACCCAAAACTCTTCATAAGGAAGATCGGTGAGATGAGCACTCACCAGAAGATAAGCATCGCGTGAAGCGGCAATTTTTGGTTTTTCTTCCGGTTCTGTTTCCTTTCTGCGCCTGCCAATTTCGAGCGCAGCCATAATGGAGATCGCTTTTGCTTCGCCGATTCCTTTTATTCTCATCAGATCTTTGGCAGAAAGGCGTGCAACATCGTGCATGTTGTGGTTAACACTGGCGAGTATATTTTTGGCAAGATCGACTGCACTAAGGGTTCTGGTTCCCGTTCCGAGAAGGATCGCAAAAAGCTCAGCATCTGAGAGTGATCCGGGTCCTTTTAACAGTAATTTCTCGCGCGGTCTGTCGTCAGGCGACCAGCTTTTGATACGAAGGGGCTTTGCTTCTTCAACTTTCATAGAGAGGGAATGTAAAGTCGAAAAATAACCGAAAACACTGTAAAACAAAAAACCCCGGGCAGTCCCAGGGTTTCTCTATATAGAATGCTTTCTGATTATTTGGCAAGCTTGTTAACCTGCTTCGCCAGCTTTGATTTCTGGTTAGCAGCCTTTTTCCAGTGAATGATGTTCTTCTTGGCAAGTTTGTCAATCATCGAAGTAACTTCTTTCAGAAGTCCTTCTGCTTCAGATTTTACAGTTGCACCTTTCAGCCTTTTAACCATCGTACGAGTGGTTTTGTGCTGGTAACGGTTTCTTACACGCTTTGCTTCGTTTGCGCGGATTCTTTTTTCTGCTGACTTATGATTTGCCATGATATTCTATTCGAAATAAGGACTGCAAAGGTAAGCGTATTAGGGAAATTTGCAAAATGACGCCAAGATTGATCGTAAATTTTTTACTCCCTTTCTCGAATTATCCATTTTTGCCCCAATTACCGCGTTTTCATTCCTAAATCCATCGCGAGACTCTTGAAAAAGCGGCCGTTCTATGTAATTTTATTCCATGAGACTCTCTTTAACAGGAATCGTGCTGTGCGCGTTCCTTTGCGCCGCACAACCACCATGGGGATTTTTTGGCCACCAAAAGATCAATCACGTGGCCGTTTTCACCCTACCACCCGACATGATCGGGTTCTACAAGAAAAACATCACCTACATCACCGAAGCGTCAGTTAATCCCGACAAGCGACGGTTTTCGTCACCTGATGAAGCGCCGCGCCATTACCTGGACGTCGACCATTATGGAAAAGATGCGCTCACGATTTTACCGCGGTACTGGGATGAAGCAGTTGCAAAATTCACGGAAGATACACTCAAGGCCTATGGCATCGTACCCTGGCATATCAACCGGATGTATTATCGCTTAAAGGATGCATTCCTTGTCGGCGATCCGGAAGCCATTTTGCGCGTCAGCGCAGAACTGGGTCACTACGTGGGCGACGCGCACGTGCCACTGCATACGACAGAGAATTACAACGGACAGCTTACGGGCCAGCATGGGATTCACGGATTATGGGAATCGCGGTTGCCTGAGCTTTACGCCGGTAACTATGACTTCTTCACCGGAAGGTGTCATTATATAAAGAATGTTCAGTTCGCCGCGTGGAAGGCAATCGAAGATTCTCACTTTGCCGTCGATTCTGTGCTGCGGGATGAAAAAGCGTTATCGGAAAAGTACGGAGAAAAGAAATATTCGTTTGAAACAAAGGGCAGACAAACAATGAAAGTGTATTCAGCGGATTTCTCGAAAGCGTATCACCAAACCCTGAGCGGAATGGTCGAGCGCCGGATGCGGGCAGCGATCATCATGACGGGCAGCCTTTGGTACACCGCATGGGTGGATGCCGGCCAGCCCGACATTAAAAGGCTTATCGAATACACGCCTTCTGAAGAGGAGATACAAAAACGGAGGCTGGAACTGGAAGCGTGGAAGGATCGTAAAGTTGCTTCGCGTGACCATAATTGATTTTTAAAATCAAAAATTGACAAATTGTTAACTTACCTTCATTTCTGATTTGAGATGAAGCGTTTCTGGTTAACATTATTGCTGTTTTTTATTCTCCCTTGTGCAATCGCCCAGCAGGCAGTTGCCATCGATGACATGATCGAAGAAAGGAACTTCATGCCTTTCGAGCTTACCTACCTGACGGATACAACCAATACGCTTTCTTTCGAACACGTGAGTTCGGCCGCGCTCGCATCACATTTCCATCAACATACGAGTTATCAGAACAGCGACTTTCTTCCTTCAGCCGCATATTGGATTCGATTGCCAATTCGACACACAGGTGCAACACGAAAACTCTGGCTGCTGGAATTTTACGATCAGACCATCGATCATATCGAAGCTTACATTCCACAAGAGAATGGGGGATATAAAAAAGTACTACTCGGCGATCGTCAGCCCTTTGAGGAAAGACTTTTCCTGCATAAGAATTTTGAGATCACGCTCAACATGCGCAGCGATACAACGATGTATTATTATTTCAAGGTGCGATCGACAGGTTTCGCCGACATCAGGATTGCATTGCGATCCGTGAATCGGTTCATTTATTATGCGCTGAACGAATATTTCCTCTTCGGCACATTCTACGGGATGATCATCATCATAGCGCTTTATAATTTTCTCGTTTACACAGCCATCCGCGAAGTCAAGAATATCTATTACATCATGTATATCCTGAGCGTTGCCGCCTATGCGATGAGCTATGATGGAATCGGATTTCAATACCTGTGGCCCTCGCATCCGGAGTTTAACAACTATGCTACCGGCATCACCCTGTTTTCGGTCATCCTGTGGTCGCTGATCTTCACGCGCCGGTTTCTTAGCACACGCGCGAATGCGCCAACCCTAGACCTTGCACTTCGTTGGATGATCGCCATCCGGACTGCGGTATTCGTGATTGAGCTGTTCTTTTTTCCAGAGTACCTCGCGTATCGAACAATCGAAATCATTCCCCTGTCACTCATCTTTTATACGGGCATCAGCGCACTGAGACGTGGATACCGGCCAGCACGGTTTTTCGTTATCGCCTATGGCATCTTGTTCCTGGGGTTTTTTATCAGGACAATGGTGTACTTCGACCTGTTACCGTTTACGACAGCCCTTCATTACAGCTTGCATTTCAGCTTTGTGCTGGAAATGCTTTTCCTCACGTTCGCACTTGGCGATCGGATCCGGATCTTGAAAGACATGCGTGATCGTGCGATGAAACGTACGATCCATCAGCATGAGGTGAACATGCAACTGAAAGATAAGGTAAACAGGGAGCTGGAGGATAAAGTGCGTGGACGAACAATTGCATTAAACGAAAAGAACAGTGAGTTGGAGGAGATGAACCAGAAACTCGAACGTCAGGCGCAGCAGATCAACCAGATCAATTCTATCCTGGATCTCGACAACTGGAAACTTAAAAACAGCATCAAGGAAGTTTTGAGCGAACGCCTCCATGAAAAAACCATGGACTATAAACAATTCCAGACATTATACCCGGATAGCCTGGCGTGCTACCGGTTCCTGGAAACATTAAAATGGGAGAAAGGCTTCGCGTGTCGTAAATGTAAAAACGACAAGTACTTTGACGGGGCACAGAAATTCGCCCGCCGTTGCACCAGGTGTGGTTACAACGAATCGATTACAGCCTACACGATCTTTCATAGCATTAAATTCCCGATCGAGAAAGCGTTTTACCTGGCATACCTGGTAGTGAGCGATAAACGTGATCAGACCTTGGAGATGCTCGCAACGCAGCTCGACCTGCGCGTGAACACCGTGTGGGGATTTAAACATAAGGTAATGGAGAAGCTTGAGTTGCTGAAGCAAAAAGGACATCGACTCTCCGCATCACGGTGGCAGGAAGTAATTCTCAACAGCCAATCTGCCAAGCGAGAGAAATCCGGCAAGCGTGTGGAAAGTATTATCGCGGAGTAGAGACGACAATCTTGATCTGCTAATCAAGCATATTTTTTTATCATAGTTTACCTGCGTCTACATATCCATCATTCTTCTGAACATTTTGGCCGTTCTCCTGAACATTTTGATCGTTCCTCTGAACATTTTGATCGTTCGTCTGCCGATGTTCTTGCCTCCAGTCCACACAATGGCTGTTCGCCTGCGACTTTTGGCACCTCCTCGTTACTTAGTAGTCATTCCACTGCTCC
>DASPJN010000008.1:0-24767 GCA_035628595.1 Chryseosolibacter sp. | reverse complement strand
ATCGCACGACGTCTCGCGAAGATCGCGGACGCACCGTTCGTGAAAGTGGAAGCGTCGAAGTTTACGGAAGTAGGCTATGTAGGACGCGATGTTGAAAGCATGGTGCGCGACCTCGTCGAGCAAGCGGTCAACCTGGTAAAGGCGAAGAAGAAGGAAGCGGTGAAAGAGAAAGCCGCGAGCGCTGTCGAAGACATTATTCTCGATGCGTTGATCCCGCCGATGAAAAGCTCGGGGCCTTCCCGTACGAGTCATACCGGATTTGCCATGGGCGATGCGAATGCCGTTCCAGCCTCTGATGAAGAGCTGAACGAACGCACGCGTAACTTATTCCGCGAGAAGATCCGCAATGGTGAGATGGAAGAACGCAAGATCGAGATCAACATCAAGGGAAGCGGTGGACCAAACGTGGGCATGGTAGGCGCGGGCATGATGGATGAAGTGTCGATGATGAACTTGCAGGAGATGCTGAGCGGCATGATGCCGAAGAAAGCGAAGAAAAGAAAAGTGACTGTTGCAGAAGCACGCAAGCTGTTGCTGGAAGAAGAAGCAGCAAAGCTCATCGACATGGATGAAGTGAAAGAAGAAGCGATACGCAAAGCTGAGGATGCGGGTATGATCTTCATCGACGAGATCGACAAGATCGCTTCCGGTTCACGAAAGGGTGGAGGCGGACCGGATGTAAGCCGTGAAGGCGTGCAGCGCGATCTGCTGCCGATCGTTGAAGGCAGCACCGTGAATACGAAGTACGGTGTGATCAAAACCGATCATGTGTTGTTCATTGCCGCAGGAGCATTTCATATTGCAAAGCCTTCTGATCTGATTCCCGAGTTGCAGGGACGTTTCCCGATCCGGGTGGAACTCACCAACCTGACGAAAGATGATTTCGTCCGCATATTAAAAGAGCCAAGGAATGCACTAACCAAACAATATGCGGCACTGTTCGAAGCGGAAGGTGTTGAGATTTCTTTCGAGGACGACGCCATCGATGAGATCGCGAACACAGCATTCATGATCAACGCCGAGATCGAAAACATCGGCGCAAGACGTCTGCACACGGTGATGAGCAAACTGCTCAATGAGTTCCTGTTCGACGTTCCTGACAAGATCAAGGAGAACACCAGGATAAGCGTAGACGCAAACATGGTGAAGGAAAAGCTCGGTGCCTTGGTAAAGAGCAGAGATCTGAGTGAATTTATTCTTTAAGGCGCATGCGTTTCCTGGCGTTGACCCTTCTCTGTGTATGTGCATGTGAGTCGCTTGCCCAGCAGGTGGAGACGACCGTGCCCGCTGAAGATCCGCAGGACTCCGTACGTCATTATTACATCAAAGATTTCCCTGATCACTATTTCCTTTATCCGGTGTTGAAGCAGCGCAGTTTGAATTTCGAACTGGAGAAAGAAAGCGGTGATCCGGGTGTGGTGACATTCAAGCCGAACAACACTTTCAGCTTTGGTTTGGGCTTGTATCTTTTTGAAGTGGGCTTTGAGCTTGCGTTTGCAATTCCGCTTGAAGAAAAAAGCATCGACCTGTACGGAGAATCAGCAGCGCGTGATGTGCAGCTGAATCTTCTTGGGAAAAAGTGGGGACTTGATGCTTTCTATCAGCGCTACAAAGGATTCTATGTAACGGACTCGCGTGTGGATGTTCCTTCTGGCACGCCTTATCCGCAACGACCTGATGTGAGCACGCGTAACGTAGGGCTTACCGGTTCCTATGTGTTCAATCATCAGCGCTTCTCATTCCGCTCGGCATACAATTTTTCGGAGCGCCAGGTTTTCAGCAAGGGGTCGGTAATTGTGCTGTCTTCGATCAACGGATTCAGACTGAATGCAGATTCGTCCATTCTCAATACCAGTCAGCGAGAGAATTTCGGCGAAGACATTGCATTCACAAATCTGAAGTTCACCTCATTCAGTATTGCGCCTGGTTATACGTACAGCCTCGTATTTCAGAGCTTCTTTCTCAATGCAGCGCTGGCAGTTGGTCCTGCGCAACATTGGATCTTGTACAAACCTGAGCTCAGCGGACAGAAGCAAACACACGAACTCAATTCGTTCATTGCCGCGCGCATCAGTCTCGGCTACAACGGCGAGCGTTTGTTCGGCGGTGTCAGCTTTGTCAGCCAGGGAAGTAATGTACAATTTGGCGACGCCCGTTTCTCGAATAACAATGGGGCTTTCAAGATCCTGATCGGTTATCGTTTCAGGGAATCCGGTATTTTGAAAAAACGTGTCTGGGATTATGTGCCGTTGAGTTTTTGACGCGCGACTTTTTTCTAAACCTTCATCCGGCGTAGGATTTCAGATTTAGATCGCTGCAGATCGGATCTTGAACAGACTTCTTTTTGGTAGTTAGACTGTCGCGGCCAAGGGCCTAACCTAGAACCTGGTAGTTTGACGTTCAAGTATTGTTGTACGGAAGCGAGATCCTCATTTTTTCAAATGAAAATGTTTCTATTGTGAAGACTGTGTTAACTTGCGACATGAAATTGTTAGTCTATATTTTTTTGTGCCTCGGCGTCAGTTGGACGGTTGCAGGACTAATGCACCTGAATGATGTACCATATAATTCAATCGCGGGCAAAGTCATTATAGCGCTTGGTTATATGCCTGGGCCCGCTATTGCTGCCGTGTTGACTCATATATTTTTGTATAAGGGCGGATGGTCACGATTCGGATTCAATTTCAAGCACATTAATTATTGGGGCCTAGCACTAGTACCTGCTTTTTATCTTGGATACTGCTTGCTGACGCTGACGATTGTTTTTTCTTTCGGCAACCTGCTTGGCATAGTCGATTTCGGAATAGTGAGCTTTAATAATGATTTGATACTGTCGAATATTGAGGAACTGTCCGGGTTTCAATTCGATAGGCAATCTGTTAATATGCCGCCACCAGTTGTGCTACTATTAATTTGTCTCGGCGCCGGTGTATTGGCTGGCGCTACCGTCAATACAGCAATCGCACTTGGCGAGGAGATTGGGTGGAGGGGTTTTATGTTTAATGAATTAAGACAGTACGGATTCCTGCGATCAAGTACAATTATAGGTTTTTGCTGGGGCCTTTGGCACGTTCCGGTCATTCTCATGGGCCATAATTTTCCTCACCATCCCATTACTGGTTCTATAGTCATGATTGTATTCTGCATAGCGCTTTCGATGCTTCATAGTATAGTTCGTCGGGCGAGTAACACAGTGCTGGCTCCGGCCGCGTTGCACGGAATGATCAATGCTGGGGCACCGGGCATATTGCTATTTATCTCAAATGAAAATGAATTATTTGGAAGCATAGTTGGTGTCGCTGGCATCCTTTCGGCACTACTGGTAACAGGAGCATATCTTCTAATAAGAAATATACTGTCGCGAAAAGGCCGCTTAGTGACAGCGTGATCGCGATTGCGGATCTGACCACTAAGAGTGATTTTTAGTAAGTGTTCGCCGAAGCATCAACCACCGGTGGTGGAATAGGGAGTTAGCGAGCTGAAATTTAAATGCTTTATTCACAGGCCGTAAATACAGAATCAACCCGGCTGACATGGCAAAGAAAAAACTCACTAGGCCGTGAACAATGACTATCCCAAAATGAAATACCAAGGCTATAACAAGGAGGTGTTTCCAGTATTTTTTCTGAATGAAGAAGGCAGCAAACAGCAGAATCTCCAAACCAATAACGCCCCACGTCAGGAATGAGACCACGAAAGGATTACTCATGAGCGGTAGAACTAAGTTTTTGAGTGCAGGTGTCAATCCAATCGTCGTATTATCCAGCCAATAATATAAAGCGGTTCCGTTTTTCCATTCAGATACTGCAAGCTTTTCAACCCCTGCATTCAAATAAAGGAGCGCCATCTGGATTCTCACCACAATCAGCGCCGATACTGCAACGAGTTGAAATACCTTATGTTTGGTATCAGGCACACTTGATCCGGCAAGCCAATGGGACCTTCTTTCGTCAAGCAGGCATACAGGAATGAGAAGTAATGTGAGGATGGAAGTGATTTGGTCGCCGCCATCAATGATTGCACATGAGCTGGCGAAACTAAATGATATCCACCAATGGAGAATGCCTGTGAATCGAGGTCTCCAGCCAGAAATGATGACGATTAGAATACAAAGTGATATTATCTGCGCCAACGGCAGGTTATCTTCCAAAAGGTAGAAGATACTATAAGTAGACAGTCCAATTCCTAATATTCTTTCGCTATCCGTCGTTATGGGTCTGAATAAAATATCAACGTCGTTAAAAGCCAACGTCAGAAAGGTACCCAATGCCAGAAGCGATCGCGCGAACCCATAGACGTTTGTCCAAGGATTTATTTCAGACAATCCGAGTGCAATGCGTGTCATAAATTACAGGTAACGCTAAGTTTCGTATATTTTAATGGCATTTTGATTTTGTGCCTGGATGTACTCCACGCCCAAGGAACAACCTCCTGTGCTATAACAAGCATCTCTCCACAGAGTTGTGAACCTGGCATTTTATTTTCAATGCGGATTGGAATCAATCTATCATACATTTCATGGGTCACTTCTCCCATAGAGCTTGCCTGCCAGTGCTCTGCGGCGATGTTTTCCAATAGAAAACTATATTCGAGCCCCATTGACCGCGCTGTGCGTCTTATACCAAACAGATTTCGAGCATTGGAGTTCGGATTGGATAAACAAGAAATCCAACCACCGGCGCTTTTGACGAGAACGTCAATTTGTTGTTCTCGCGGATTTCTTGTAAAAAAGCCCCAGCCTTCCGGTATTAGTGTCTTGAGTTCCAAGACATGTTTTTTACGAATGGTTATCGGGTGATCGGGCAATGCAGAAAGGAAAACAAGTATAAATACTGCGCCCCAGCACACGCATAATACAACAAATGTTATAGCTAATATTTTTTTCTCGGTCATCTAAAGCCTCATTTTTTTGATGAAGGTGTGACAGAGGTTTAGCCTGCCACACCTGCTTCATGGTTATTCAATTGAAAGATTACTAGCGATAGAATTAACTATCATTTCTTCTTGAAGCTCGCTACCGTCATCAGGAGAATATTTAGCACCCACCCAGAAAATGAAGACGATGGCCGCTGCGGCAGCAGCCACCGCAAGTACAAGAACAGCTGCAACAGCTACTGCAAGACAGGCTTCTTTTTGGGTTTCTTCAGCGCCACCAAACATTCTGATTTTTCCAATCTGATCTTTGAAGGCCTTTTCGTCGACCTTTCCTGATGCGTCCTTTAAGTCTTCGACGTTTATTAATTCGTCAACCTTGGAGGACAGTTCCTGATGTGTCAATCCCGTTTTGTTCAAGGAACCTGATAACACCGCGTCGTACAAACTCTGGCTGGCATTCGTCAATGCTTTTTCAATAATCAAATGGTCACCGCTTTGAATCGCCGATTTGAAGTTTACGAAGAAGTTCGGATCAGCATTTTTCAGATCTGCTGTCAGTGATGCTCGTATTGAGTTCAGTGCAGCAGTTTCGTCCGCGGTTAGAATTTCGCGAACATCTAACTGACTGGCAATTTCAGGTATGCGTGCTGAAACTTCTCCATCGCCAAAAAATATTCCGTTGAATAACTCCTCACCAGTAAAACCAGCCTTCCGTACATCGGAAGGGGCCTGGCAGCTGTACATCAGGATTGATGCGGCTAAGGTTCCGCCGACATACCATTTGGCTGCCAGATTTCTTACAAATTTAATCATTGATCTGTTATGTTAAAATTGCCTACTCTTTAGCTTTTCGGCTTCCGCTTGGTGATGATTTTCAACCATCGCCAATTGCAAAATTATGAGTGTAGTATTCTCTGATCAACCGTAGCAATACGGTTATTTGCGATGAGGTATTCAATTGCCTTAGCAATGAACTGCTCTTTTTTCGTCACGCTGAACTTTCTATAGAGTTTTTCCCTGATGTCTTCAACAGTCCGGTAACTTCTGCTAATCACTTCGCCGATTTCGCGACTGGTGTAACCCTCAATTATTTTGTTAATGATAATCACCTCGCGAGCTGTCAGATCAAAAGGTAAACTGTCAAATCGCCGGCCCCATGGATAAAGAGAGTGCTGGACGAACTTTACACTCTCTTCCGGAAAGTAGTATCCACCATTGCATACGCATGTAACAGCGGCCCTCACCTCTTTATCTAAACTTGGGATCGTGAAGAAACTTTTCACTACATGGTGCCTTAAAGCAAAGTTAAAAAGATGTTCCAACTCATTTCCATAGATGATAAACCGGATTGGCTTATTATCACTACAACTGGCGATAGAGGAACCGAGGCAGTGGATGTTCCCGATCACTACCATTGTCGTATCGGCAGACGATTTAATATCGCTTGCCTTGCAAACTGTGGTGACGATGTGATCGACTGAAAGAAAATTCTCGATTTTAGTTTTAATTTCCTCGTCTGGCTCAATGAGCAATAGTTTTGTAGTCTGCATAGGTCTTAGTTGGGAACTCATTAAACAGCCAATGTTTACGGCATTAGGCCGCTAAGGTACCCAAAAAAATGTCTTGGAAAAAAGCGCCCTTGGTTCGTCATGTTCCTTAGTTCGGGATTTCAATCGTGACCAAAGAATGGGGCCTTCGCTTTTTAGAAAATGAGAATATTATTACTTTTGTCTTTAAGGCATGTTCTTTTTAACCGGAAAAGTGAATGGTCACAAGGCAATTTAGCATACTTCTGTTAGTGCTTTTCGTAACAACTGCTGTTTTGATAGCAGTTGTATGTTTTTTTGCTGGCCCGGAGGGCGCTTCAATGAAATCGATATTGTTTCCAGAGAGTGTTTTGCTCGTGACATATGCATTGTTTTATCAACTCAAAATTTCTGTTGATGATCAGAGGCTTTCTATTGAGTTTGGTATCGGTATAATAAGAAGGACCTTTTCATTGAAGCGGATAGCTTCGGTGGATAAGGTCGTCAATTCGCGATGGTATGGTTATGGCATCAGATATCTTCCCGGTATCACGCTGTACAATGTTGATGGCACAGCTGCAATTGAGCTATGTTTTAAAGACACTGGGCGGCGGGTTCGCATAGGCACCACCAACCCCGATCAACTCACAGCGTTCATTCGGACAAAAATTTGAAGTTGATGAGACGAGCCTGTACCGGCTTCTGCTGCTTTGTGCCATTGAGCTTCTAGTTGTTGACGAACTCAGCTCCAATTCCATGCTTTTAAAACCGTTATCTCCCTTAGCTGCTGTGCTTCCGAGGTTTACGAAGGTCGGTTGATTGCACTTCACCGAGTAAGATTTGAAAGTGCCGATTGAAGATTTCTAAAAACGGAAAAACCTGACGTTTCCGCCAGGCTTTTCACTTTTGGGTTATTTAGAGATTTAGTTCAATACGATTTGTTTCATGATCGACAGCGTTCTGATTGTTTTCAGCACTGAATCCGGTGTTACCGAGATGCTATCGATCCCTTCTTCCACAAGAAATTCCGCGAAATCCGGAAAGTCAGAAGGCCCCTGACCACAGATACCTACTTTCACGCCTTTACTCTTCGCCGTCTTGATCAACATCGAGATGAAGCGTTTTACGGCAAGGTTTCTTTCGTCATATAATG
Organism: Chryseosolibacter sp.; assembly: GCA_035628595.1. Taxonomy (GTDB): domain Bacteria; phylum Bacteroidota; class Bacteroidia; order Cytophagales; family Cyclobacteriaceae; genus Chryseosolibacter. The sequence goes on along the minus strand of DASPJN010000008.1, from coordinate 17,213 downwards.
AAGCGACAAGGGATGAATCACGGTCAAGACCGAGCGTTAATTGCGTTAAGTCGTTCGAGCCGATCGAGAATCCATCAATGTGATCACTGAACTCATCAGCAAGCAGGATGTTTGAAGGCACTTCGGCCATCAGGTAAACTTCGAGTCCTGCTTTTCCGCGTTCAAGTCCATACTCTTTCATCACTTCATATACTTGTAGTAGTTCTTTGACGGTCCGGCAAAAAGGAACCATCACCACCACGTTCGACAATCCCATTTTTTCACGAACGAGCTTTATCGCCTTGCATTCCAATCCGAACGCATGTCGATATTTTTCTGAATAGTAACGTGAAGCGCCACGCCAGCCGATCATCGGATTTTCTTCTTTTGGCTCGAAGTATGAACCACCGAGCAGGTTTTCGTATTCATTGGTTTTGAAATCCGAGAAACGAACGATCACCTTGTTGGGATAAAATGCCGACGCAATCTTGCCGATACCAAAGGAAAGCTTTTGTACAAAGAACGATTCCTCCGATTCGTAACCAGTGATGAGTGTTTCGATCTTCTCAGTAAGCGCTTTGTCATTAAGCTCCTTGTGATGCAACAGTGCAAGTGGATGCGCCTGGATATAATTGTTAATAATAAATTCTTCTCTAGCGAGACCCACCCCTGCATTCGGTATATGTGAATATTTAAATGCAAGCTCCGGTGATGCAACATTCAGCATGATCGGTGTCTGAATTTCAGGAAGATCTTTTAGATCTGTTTCAATCTTTTTGAAAGCAACTTCACCTTCGTAGATGTATCCAACTTCGCCTTCGCAGCACGACACGGTGATCACCTGATCTTCTTTTAAGATATCGGTTGCGTTATTGGTGCCGACGATCGCAGGAACGCCAAGCTCGCGCGCAACGATGGCGGCGTGACATGTTCGCCCCCCTTTATTAGTAACAATGGCTGATGCTTTCTTCATGATCGGTTCCCAATCAGGATCGGTCATGTCTGTAACAAGCACGTCGCCTTCTTTGAAGTCACTGCCATCGTGAGAACCGTCGCGACCATCCATGGCATACATGATCACAACTTTACCAGTGCCGATCTTTCCGCCGACAGCGATGCCCGTCATAATCCTTTTTTCGGTAGCCGGATCGGTGATCTTGTATTCGACCAGCTTCGTATTGTCTTTCTGCGAATGAATTGTTTCCGGACGTGCCTGTACAATGAATAGCTGCCCAGTGAGTCCATCCACTGCCCACTCAACATCCATCGGGCACCAATGCTGTTTCTTTTCGGAATAGTACTTTTCGATTGTACACACCCATTCTGCGAGTTGTAAAACCTGTGCATCCGACAGACAGAATTTTTTCTGCTGATCTTTCTGAACGTTGATGATGCGCGTGAGTTGACCCGGGTCGTCGCCATAAATCATTTTGCGATCTTTTTTGCCGAGATTCTTTTCGATGATTGACGCAAATCCTTTTTCAAGCGTTGGTTTGAATACAATGAATTCATCAGGAGAAACCGAACCCTGCACGACCATTTCACCCAGGCCGTACGATCCATTGATGATCACAGCATCACGGAAACCGGATTCGGTGTCAAGTGAAAATGCCACGCCCGAAGAAGCAAGATCCGAGCGAACCATTTTCTGGATACAGACGGACAATGCAACATCGAAGTGATCGAACTTAAAATGTTCGCGATAAGAAATCGCGCGATCGGTAAATAGGGAGGCAAAGCAATTTCTTACTGCTTCGAGAATGCCTTCGTTCCCGCGTACATTCAGATAGGTTTCCTGCTGACCTGCAAAGGAGGTGTCAGGAAGATCTTCTGCCGTTGCGCTTGAACGCACGGCGACGTCTGTGGAATCCTGTCCGTATTTCTGTGAAAGCTCGCGGTAGCTGATGATAATTTGTTCTTCCAGTGGTTTTGGAAATTTTCCATTGCGGATCATTTGCCGAACTGTGGAACCACCCTTTCGAAGGGAAACCAGGTTATTTACATCGACTTTCCCAATGGCCTCGCGGATATTAGACTCAAGATTATTGTGTTTCAGGAATTCCCAATACGCATCAACTGTAATGGCGAACCCCTGCGGGATGCTGATGCCAAGGCTGCTCAGGTTTTGGATCATTTCACCGAGTGAGGCGTTCTTACCGCCAACCTGGTTCAGGTGCTCCATTCCAACTTCACGTAATGCTAGTGTAAATCTGGTTTTCATATAGGTTAATGCTTAATGAGACCAACTGTAGTCAAAAAATCATGCCTTTTGACATATTTCAAACGATTGCGTGCAAAGATACCGACTTTTGCCGGTGGAGTCAGACAAGCGGGGGAAATACTTCTACAAAGAGGTTAACGATTTAAGCAATGCTTCCGCAATCACCAGGTCTTCCGGCGTCGTGATCTTGATATTTTCATAGCTGCCTTCAAATAAGGATATGCGATGACCGGTTCTTTCAACCACGCTTGCGTCATCGGTGAGGGATTCATCTTCGGCAACCTGGTAGGCGCCTTTTATAAGGCGTATGTTAAATGTCTGAGGTGTTTGTACCAACCTGTATTTGGAGCGATCAAGTGCTTTTGTTGTATCCTGGTCTGTCACTCGGATCGACTCTTTCAAGCGCACAGAGGCAACTGCGGAGCCATGAACCGAGGCGAGCCTGAATGACGCACCGATGATGTCGGAGTTCACAAGAGGACGAACGCCATCGTGGATCGCAACAAGACCGACCCCTTTGATTTTTTCAAGCCCTTTTCTCACTGATTGAAATCGTGTAGCGCCGCCTTCCTGCAACGTCACCGGGATGTTGAACTGGTATTCGGCAACTAGTTGATGCCAGAGGGGAAAATCATCTTTCGGTAGTACTATGATTATTTGAAGTGCTTGCGAGTAACGGACAAATGCTTCAATGGTATGAAACAGGATTGGTTTTCCTGCAAGCACCAGAAACTGTTTCGCAATCGCGCTCTTTATGCGTGTGCCTTTTCCTCCGGCAACAATGATGGCGTATTCAGTCACAATGAAAAATAGAGCATGTTACTGAGCTGGCGCCGGACTCATGACATCGACAACGGACTTCCATTGGCCCGATCCATCCTTTTTCCAGATCGTGACCGCATTAAATTTCATAGTCGTCGGCTGGCCTGTCGAATCGTTCATCATGATAGAAGTTTCTTCGAGCAGGTAACCCATGTCGCCACTCGCCGCGACTTCGGCAAACTTAGGTTCCCAGCTAATCTTAAACCCAGGCATGCTGAAACTTTCCTCTACCATTTCCCTTATCGAGGCTTTTCCCTTGCGTGTGGATTCATTCGCAGAAATAATAACGGCTTCATCCGACCAATACGCCAATGTTTTCTCACGATCGCCAGATGCAGCTGCCTTAGACCATTCGCGGCTTATCTGCATTAGTTTCTCTGCCTCTGCCTTCGTGTCAGTTTGCTCTTTACAGGAAGTAAATGCCAGTGTTATCAAAAATGACACGATTAATCCGGAGGAAAATGCTTTCATGGTGCTGCGTTTTTTGTAATGGGAATTGATGTGTTCAATGTAATATTTTTTTCAGGAACCAAAAACGTCCAGCTTTAATCGCATGACCTGATTGAATCGTTTTTTGTAATTTAGAAAATGATCATCATACGATTTCTTGTCATTGCCTTCAACGTTGCCGTCGTAACGTTTTTGATCGTCAGAATATTACAGGTTCTCAAACAGCCTGTGAGTGCAAGAAAAAAGACGGTCATCATTGCGGGCGCTGTGATTTTACTGCTCGCACCATTTGGAATTTTTTTCGGCTTCTTCAGACCTACCTTCCAGTATTTTCTGATCTACCCAGTCGCGATAGGTTTGTACATTTATATGATCAGGGAAATCGCGTAAAACAAAAAGCCGACTTATCAGCCGGCTTTCGATAATGACATTCCAACACGATTTAGATGATCAACATTGCATCACCGTAAGTCAGGAACTTGTATTTTTCTTTCTTGGCAACCTTGTATGCTTCCATTACGATGTCGAAGCCACCGAACGCTGCTGCCATCATCAACAATGTTGATTCAGGCATGTGGAAGTTCGTGATCATCGCATTGCAGATTTTAAAGTCATAAGGAGGGAAAATGAATTTATCTGTCCAGCCTTCGCGCGCCTTTAGCCTGTTCGTTGCCGAAACGGCTGATTCAAGCGCGCGCATCGACGTTGTACCCACAGCACAAACGCGATTTTTATTATCAAGTGCTTTATTCACTTTGTCGACAGCCTCCTGGCCAACGATGAAGTTTTCTGAATCCATTTTATGTTTCGTCAAATCTTCAACGTCAACCGGTCTGAATGTTCCGAGACCAATATGAAGAGTGACGTATGTCATGTCGACGCCCTTGATCTGTAAGCGCTTCAGCAGCTGGCGCGTGAAGTGTAGTCCCGCAGTAGGAGCAGAAACAGCGCCCTTGTGCTTTGCATAGATCGTCTGGAAACGTTCTTTGTCTTCAGCCTCGACCTTGCGCTTGATATATTTTGGAAGGGGAGTTTCGCCTAGTGTTTCGATCACTTTGTCAAAGGCTGCTGAATCACCGTCGAACAGAAAACGGATGGTACGGCCGCGTGATGTTGTATTGTCGATTACTTCAGCGACCAGGTCGCCGTTGCCAAAATACAATTTGTTACCAACGCGGATCTTCCTGGCAGGATCTACCAGTACATCCCACAGATGCATATCTGCATTAAGCTCGCGCAAAAGAAAGACTTCTATTTTAGCGCCAGTCTTCTCTTTACGTCCATATAATCTTGCCGGGAACACCATTGTGTCGTTACCAACCAGCACATCTCCTTCGCCGAAATACTCTGTGATCTCCTTAAATGTTTTGTGTTCGATCTTCCCCGAATCCTTATGAACAACCATCAGGCGGGACTCATCCCGGTTCTCCGCAGGTCGGTTGGCGATAAGGTTTAATGGCAGTTCAAACTTAAATTCTGATAGCTTCATAGGTATTCACAAAGTTTTCCCAATCAAGGGTATTTTTAAATAAGGTTGCAAAAATAAGTCAAGAATTGCCAGTTTCGACAAAGCAGCCTCTTATTTTGTTGGAATGTTAAAAGGCTCGTTTTCAAACCGATACAGCCGATTGACCGAACATACAGTCAGAAGACACCTGGCAAGGTCTGGCCCAAATCAGCGCCTCCAGGCCTTTTGATCTACTGTAACAAATCGCCTATTTTTTAGTCTTCGTCGTAATTGAATAGCAACTTTTTCTACTAACCTTCATAAGACAAAAGCGTTTATTCCCATTGATGAAAACCTTGCAGCAGATATATGAAAGCTTCCGTTTTGCAGCGCGGGCACTTAAATCCAACCTCCTCCGGACAATCCTTTCACTGCTTGGCGTTACTGTAGGTATCTTTGCCATCATTACTGTTCTTACCCTTGTCGATTCGCTAGAGAAGAACATCAAAGACAGCTTGAACTTTTTAGGCACTGGGGTGATCTACGTCGAGAAATGGCCCTTTGTAGCGGATAATAGCGGCGAATACAAGTGGTGGGAATTCTGGCGCAGACCGAATGTGTCTTATAATGAGTTCAAGTTTCTCCAGACAAATCTGAAACATCAGGGTGGCATTTCGATTTTCTCCGGCCGCGGAAACCAGACCATCAAAAGAGATAATAATAGTATTGGCCAGGTACGGTTAATAGGTGGAGCGCAAGGTTACAACGATATTTTTGAAGTAAACGTAGAGCAGGGAAGATACTTCACACCTGAGGAAATTGAAGCAGGACGCAATGTGGCTATCATCGGATATGAAGTTGCAGAAGCGTTATTTCCACATGGACAGATTCCGATCGGCGAAACCATCAAAGTGAAGAACCTGAAATACACTGTCATCGGAACTATAAAAAAAGAAGGGCAAAGTTTTATGGGAACACCCAGCAACGATTATGCGGTCATCGTTCCTTACCAGGCGTTTAGAAAACTTTATCAGACTGGAACCGGTGCATGGAATGAGGGTACGTCGCGCATAGGAATCAAGGGACGGGAAAGTGATTTTGGATTGGTGGAGCTGGAAAACGAATTACGCGGCATGCTTCGGGTAAGGCGAGGATTGCGTCCGATGGAAAAGGATAATTTCGCGTTAAATCGCCCCGAAGCGATCATGAAAGTGATCGGTGAGGCATTTGATGTTGTGGGTATTGCTGGCTGGATCATTGGAGGATTTTCGATTTTGGTCGGGGGTTTTGGAATTGCCAACATCATGTTTGTTTCCGTAAAGGAACGAACGAGCATTATCGGTTTGCAAAAATCGCTTGGCGCGAAGAATTACTTCATCCTGTTCCAGTTCCTCTTCGAAGCAATCTTCCTGAGTTTGATCGGCGGGTTGAGCGGATTACTCCTCGTTTATTTATTTACATTGATTCCTTTCGGTTCATTGGTTGTTACATTGACAGTCAAGAATATCGTGCTCGGTCTCGGCGTATCTTCTGTGATCGGCCTCGTCTCAGGTATTGTGCCTGCGGCCGTGGCTGCGAGACTGGATCCCGTAATTGCGATCAGGGCGACGTAGGCGTCAATGTAAATAGTTGCTCATAATATTCTGATTGCATCATGGCAGCACACCAATGTTCTTGATGTATCGGATCAGGTCATTGGAATTTCTTGTTTGCGTTTTGCGCAGCAATCTTTTCCTGTAAAATTCTACTGTGTTTGTCGTGAGGTTTAACATGCCAGCAATTTGTTTACTGATCAGTCCCTCGTCGAGAAGTTTCAAGATCTGTACGTCTCTGTTTGAAAATTCTACCTGTGGTAAATTCATCCAGTCAGTCTCGCGCATTAGCTGAATAGTTGCGTCATTGAAATACTTTTCACCGGCAAGAATTTTTTCAACCGCCTCAATGAACTCGCGGCTGGAGGAGCTTCTTTTGAAAATGATGCCGTCAATACCATGTTTCAGAACAGTCACAACAAATGCCTTCTCTTCGTAGGTACACATGATCATGATTTTTACTGAAGGATAATTTTTCCTGATCAGTCTGATTACTTCAAATCCATCAAGGACGGGCATCCTCGTCTCCATAATTAATAACTGAATCGACTGTCTGCTAATGATATCTAGCACTTCGCTGCCATTGACGGCTTCAAAGAGTCGGAATTTTTTTTCTGATTGTTCCATCAGGCTTTTTAAAGACTGCCGGAACAAGTCATGATGATCGGCGAGAATTATCCCAGGAGTAATACTCATAGAGAGCTTAGTTCGGTTAAGGTTACTTACTGCTAGCCAACTACAGTGCAATATAGAACGATCACGGAGTATTTGCCAATACTCCAAATATGGTGGTCGGCAAAAAAAGTCTTTACCGAACGGATTGCTTTGTATTATTTCACTCAAGATAAACAATAGCCACTCAGTTGTAAAACAAGTTGCAACATGGATCTATGTGATTTATCAATATTGTTCAACCTAAACCAAATTTTCATGAAAGCTAAAAGAGCATCACAGAAGTTTCTGGTGCTGGTGATCGCGCTGATGATCACTATCATTCCGTCTATGGGACTTTGTTCCTTCGGAAAGTATCATGTACAATCGCAGGCATTGACGGCAAGTACAGCTGGCAACTTCAGCACATCAACTGATCAACAAGCTACATGGTGGGCTGCCGCAGCCGCTGCAATTGTTGCTGCATGGTCTGTCGGTTATGTTGTTGGTACCGTCGCACATCATGCGTATGATTTGCTGGGCGGACATGAAGAGGCAATTGCCGTCATCGAGGTCGCATATGACCCAACTGATTTTTCAAAATTTGATAACTAACCGAAACCTATAAGATTATGAAGAAGTTTTTCCAAAAAGGAATTTTGATGGTTGTGCTTGCAATGGTATTGACTGTACCAAACCTTAAGCTTTATGCTTATGGCCAGTATCAGCAAAAGTCTGCAGCACTTGAAGCGAATGCAAATCAAACGATGGCGGTCGCAGAGGGAGATGCATTCTGGCCTGCTGTACTCGCAGTAGCTGCTGGTGTTGGGCTCGCTGTCGTCTTTGCGGTCGGAGTTGTCGATGGATGGAATTCAATCCACGCCGAGAGTGTCGCATTGGCAACTGTTCTGGAATCTAAATACGATTCAAATGACTTTTCCAAATACGATAACTAAAGTCGTAGCAGGTTTAAACCGTAGGTTATCGCAACCTACGGTTTTAAAAATTATCCGAGGCGTAACAATTGCAGCTTTTTGTGTCCATTTTACACTGGTTGCGTGGAATCAGTTACCTGATAATCCATTACAACACCAGTTTAAGAAGGAGCTGCAAAGTTATGTTGAGCCCTTTTTCAGCCAGGCATGGACACTATTTTCTCCTAATCCGATAAACGCAAACATGTCGATGCTCATGCGGTTTGAATATGAAATTAATGGTTCCATAGATACCACCGCATGGATTGATATTACCGAGCCTTTGATTCAAACACGGCAGGATCAATTCTGGTCGCCGGCGCAACGCATCAGTAAGTTCATGCAATCGTGCATGACCAACATTAGCGAAAACCATAAAATGATTGCAGGACACATAGAATCGACAGACAGCCTGAAGGCAGATTCGGTTAAGGCGAAGGAATTTTATCTAAAAGCTATGATGAACGGATACGGGTTTCAATCAACGCTGCAATATTCTGTCTATGTTGCTAACAACTATTTCAATTCGCAACAGATTTCGCCGCAGCTAGTCAAGACACAGTACAAAATATTAACCGCAAAGTTCCCACGCTTTTCAAAGCGCCATCTTGACTACTACGATTTGAAAAATTATCAGTTCAGTGAACTTGGAAGCGAGTTTGTTGAGGTGATCAATAAAAAACGAGCAAATGGATAAAACATCATACGGAATTGGCCTTACGTTTTTCAGGGTCTTCATTTGTTTTATAATAATTAAGAACATGTGCTTCTATCTGCCGATGGCAGATATGCTGTTTGGATCACATGCGATCTTTCCCATGCAATCCTACATGCAGCTCATGCATGGTTACGGACTGGGCGCATTCATTTATCCTTTTCATCTCCCGTACGCGCCACAACTATGCGTAATGCTAACGCTGGTTGCGGCCACGTGTTATATGCTTGCGATTGGCGGAAGATGGATGGGGCTGGCAGTGTTCGCGCTTATTATGCTTCTTAAAATTCGAAATGGATTTGTCCTTGACGGGTCCGATAACGTAATCCAGGTCAGCCTGCCTTTGCTTATTCTGGCCGATAACCTTCGACATTTTCGTTTTTTTGAGATTGATCGTCCAGACAAACCAAATCTAATGACAGTCATCGCAAGCGTTGCCGGCGTGGCATTGATGATCCAAATCGCTTTTGTTTATTTCTTCACTTCACTCGCAAAACTTCAGGGAGATTTGTGGTTGAATGGCACTGCCGTCTATTACACCATGCGCGTCAGAGATTTTATGGCTACGCCATTCAACATCACACTGACAGAAAGCCATTACTTCGTTGTATTGTCTACGTATTTTACTTTGCTATGGGAAATGTCTTTCCCCTTCCTTGTCTGGTTTCGGCAGACAAAATTTTATATCCTATTTTTTGGCGTTTTGCTCCATCTTGGGATCTGGGTATTCATGAGAATTGACAATTTTTCATGGGTAATGATGAGCTCCTATTTCATCTTTGTTACAGATGAAGAATACCGCAGCTTTTATCAGTTCATAATGAAGAGATCGGCAATCGTTTACATTGATGGGTGGTGTGCCAATTGCCGTCGGTTTGCCGCATTTGTCAATAAATTAAATGTGATCAATCTGGTCCACGTCCGCGATATCCGTTCACTAAATGGAAGCGAAGAGGAATTAAAGGGGGTTGACTATACCATGGCGACGATGCGTATGGCGACGGTGGCTGGCGATAAGGTCGTGTATGGCTTCAGCAGCATCATGGAGATCGTAAAACGCCTGCCCTTGTTGTGGCTTCTTTTGCCGATTATGTATATCTTGAAAGCTGTCAGGGTTGGTGATGCAGTATATGGCGAACTCGCAATTAAGCGACAGATTATTCCGATACACTGCTCAGAGTCATGTTCAGACAAAATTGATAAATAACTATGAACCTCCTCTATCTCTCACTCTTTGTCCTCAACTTCCTTATATGGAAGTTCGGCACGCGACAGGCGGAACGTCTCAACCGGAAAAATCTATTTGTCAGTATTTTCGGCGCAATGTTTTTTGTGCTTGTTATTCCATATAGCTTATTGTACGGTGTAACTGCTTACGCACGCGTTGATAATCAACCGTTATTTAATCCAATACTTATTTTTGGCGTGATCATCTTCCTTGTGCCAGCTTTCTTAAAAACAAATTCCCAACCGCGTCGAGCATCATGAAACCACACGTCATACGACTCATCGAATTATCTTTTTTAAGTGCAATTATACTTTTCACGGTGACTTACATTACGGTCTACCAATGGCAATCGGATGGATTCGATCTCATCGAAGCGTCTTTATTGTCAATACTCAGCGGCGGTTATTTAGTTATTATACTTTTGATCACGGCTGCTGTTGGAATTAATTGGTCGATTCGCGCAACTATCCGGGAAGAAGTGAAGCCGTGGCACAGGGGCATTCAGGCTCTTATACTCGCAGCTATGTCTGTAGTTATGTTTATTATCCTGGATTCATTGTTTTTCTTTTTGGTAGATAACTCGGTGTCTGCAGATTATGGGCAAGCGCTGGCTGACTTGTCAGCGCAACAGCAGAAGCAATTACCGGGAATGGAAGATTTTAAGAACATGCCATTCGCACTGCAGAATGGTATTGTAACAACAGTGCTCGCGCTCATTGGCGCATTGATGAGCATGGTGGTGATAAGAAAAGACGGAGAATTATTCAGCTCTGCCGACCTGAGTATGAGATAATAAACAAGGCTTTCGCGGATGACAGCGGAAATAAGATGACTTTGTTGTTTAATGAATTGGATGAATTGACAGTTGATTCTTACAAAGGAAAACATTCGCCTGAGCTGTGGAGGAATTGAGTAACATCACATAACATATTCTTCGTGAAAGGATAGCTGGCACAAAAAAGTCGGCTTGCATTACTGCAAGCCGAGGATCATTATAAGGGTTTTAAGAACAACGAATCTATTCTTTCGCCTCGAGTACCTTTACGTCCGCCGGTGCCGTCGCGCCTATAATTTTTTCTTTGATCCTGTTCTCCAGTTCTTCCATTAGTTCCGGATTGTCTTCGATAAGTTGTTTGACGGCATCACGTCCCTGCCCAAGTTTGTTCCCACTGTATGAAAACCATGAGCCCGCTTTCTGGATCACGTCAAGTTCCACACCAATGTCAACGATCTCGCCAGATTTTGATATTCCTTTACCATACATGATGTCGAATTCTACAACTTTGAATGGCGGTGCTACTTTGTTTTTCACAACTTTCACCTTTACACGGTTACCGGTGATATCATCCGCTGCTTCCTTGATTTGCCCAATCCGGCGTATGTCTAATCGCACAGACGCATAAAACTTCAAGGCGTTACCGCCCGTTGTCGTTTCCGGGTTGCCAAACATTACGCCGATTTTTTCGCGAAGCTGGTTAATGAAGATACAGCAACATCCTGTTTTGCTGATGGTACCGGTGAGCTTTCTCAATGCCTGTGACATCAAACGTGCCTGCAATCCCATTTTGCTGTCACCCATTTCACCTTCGAGTTCACCTTTTGGTACGAGCGCAGCTACCGAGTCAATAACAATGATATCAATCGCTCCCGAGCGGATCAGGTGATCTGCGATCTCGAGTGCCTGCTCACCATTATCTGGCTGCGAGATCAGCAGGTTTTCAGTGTCGATGCCCAATCTTTCTGCGTATGATTTATCAAAAGCGTGTTCTGCGTCAATAAATGCTGCAAGTCCGCCTCTGCGTTGTGCTTCCGCGATGCAATGCATACTCAATGTGGTTTTACCGGACGATTCAGGGCCATAAATTTCAATGACCCTTCCACGAGGAATTCCGCCAACGCCTAATGCAAGATCAAGACCGAGTGAGCCGGTCGGGATGGCCGCTACATCTGTGACCTTCTCGTCACTAAGTTTCATGACCGTTCCTTTGCCATAGGTTTTTTCCAGCTTATCGATCGTCAGCTGAAGGGCTTTGAGTTTTTCTTTTGCGTCACTCATGGGTTCCGTTATTATGGTTATTTACTTTTTTTACGATGGAAAATAAGATCCGTAATCAATTACGTAATGCAAATCTAATATAATTAGTTAATTAGCAATACTTAGGCTAATTAAATTAGATGAGAATCGGGAAGATTCCGGGGCCTTAGTGTAATTCTGAATGCCAAAATAATACATGTTAATGATTTTAAACATGTAAATATTCAAATGTTACTATGACAATTAATGTCACATTCTATTTATTACACACCAACGGCTGCTTTAAACCGTGCTGTTGCTGATGCGCTGAACGTTTTTATCTTGCAAAGCTTTCTACCTACGAAAATAATCTGATATGAAATTTCCACCAGTGTCATGATCAAGCGGATTTTAGTGGGATTGCTTGCAATTCTTGTCGTCCTCATGATTCTCTATCATGACCTGGTTATCTACGGTGTTCGTCAGGGAGCCGGGCAACTCAACGTGGTGTGGAACGCCAAGCCGGTGGAGGAATACCTGGCGGATCCCACGTTTCCGGACTCCTTAAAACAAAAATTAATGCTGATCAATGAGGTCAGACGATTTGCGATCGACTCGCTTGGCCTGAAGGATACAAAGAATTACAAAACGCTTTATGATCAGAAAGGAGAGGAGATCATGTGGGTGGTAACTGCGTCGGAACCGTTCAAACTGCAAGCAAAGGAGTGGGACTTTCCTGTGTTAGGCTCTGTGCCCTATAAAGGATTCTTCAATAAGCAACTTGCATTCGAGCTTCGGGAACAACTTATGGACGATGGTTGGGATGTAAGCATTCGAAATCCCGGCGGATGGTCAACGCTTGGATGGTTCACAGACCCAATTCTTAGCAAGATGCTTGAGCGAAGTGAAGGAGATCTCGCCAACCTCATCATTCACGAGATGTCGCACGCCACGATCTTTGTAAAGGACAGTATTGACTTCAATGAAAACCTCGCGACTTTTATCGGCGATCGCGGCGCCGAACAGTTTCTTATCCACAAATACGGTGTTGACTCGAAAGAATACAAAACATACATCGGCGACGACGAGGATTATCTCCGGTTTGCAGAACACATGCTTCGCGGAACTGAAAAACTCGATAGCCTCTATCAAACAATGAAAGAGTCCGATGCGTTACCCGAGAAAAAGCAACAGAAGAAAAAGCTGATTAAAGAGATTGTCTCTTCCCTAGATACGTTGACATTAGTAAATGTAAGCAAGAAGCCCTCGGCGAGATTTCGTGACTACCTGCCAAACAATGCGTACTTCATGAACTTCCGCAGATATCAATCGCAACAGGATGAATTCTGGGCAACATACCGTCGCGATTTCAACGAAAATCTCCCCGCTTATATTCAACATTTGAGTGAAACTTACCCCTTCCTCTGAACGGCAAATCCTTTTCGTCGATTAAGCCAATGTTAAGCCAGCAATGCCGCAATGTTAAGAATTGAAATGCGGTTTTGCATGCCCTCTTTAATCGCTACTTTTGATAAAATAGAAATGTATGATGGTGAACAAGCCAATGCAGAAGGTGCTTGTAGTTGATGATGAAGAACCGATCCTTGAATTGCTGAAATACAATCTTGAGAAAGGTGGCTATGATGTGAAGACTGCGTCGGACGGAGCAAAGGCTGTCGAAGTGGCGAAGAAGTTTTTACCGGATCTCGTACTGCTTGATATCATGATGCCAAAGATGGATGGCATTGAAACCTGTCGCCTGATCCGTGAGATACCAGAGATGCAAAAAGCATTTGTTGTTTTTCTCACCGCACGTGCAGAGGAATATTCGGAAGTGGCTGCTTTTGATGTTGGTGCTGATGATTACATCACAAAGCCTATCAAACCGCGCGCGCTCATGAGCAGGATCAGTGCATTGTTCCGTAGAGAGTCAAAAAAATCACCGGCATCGAATACGATTACGATGGGTGACCTGGTAATTGACCGTACCAGCTATACAATTAGAGTGAATGACCGGGAAATCAATCTTCCGAAAAAAGAATTTGAGCTGCTGTATTTTCTTGCCAATAATCCAAACCAGGTATTCAGTCGCGAAGACCTGCTTCAACATATTTGGGGAACAGATGTTTATGTGCTTGCCAGAACGGTCGATGTACACGTACGAAAGGTCCGGGAGAAAATTGGTGAAGACTACATTACGACTGTCAAGGGTGTAGGCTACAAGTTCTCCCAGGTTTGACCGAGCCTTCTGAAATCCAATTTGTTTATCTTCGCATATGGTTTATTCCTCGAGGGTGCTCGCGCTGCTGCTGGCCCTTTGTATCTCGGTAATTACAACGCTTTTCCTTTCGCTGCTTGATAGTGTCGAGTTCGTTGAGCTCGTTGTCGGTTTTGGAATTTCTTTCGCAGTGGGTTATTTGTTAACGTTTCTTGTACTGGAGTTTCTCATCTTCCGCGAGATCAACAAGATCTATAAGTTAATGTCGAAGCTTAAAAAGAAGGAGTTCTCCAATATCAACAAACAAAAATCCGGAGCACTCAACCCGCTGAAAGCTATTAACGAGGAAATATTTTCATTCGCTGATTTGAAACAGAAGGAGATTGATGAGCTTAAGAAACTTGAGGCATTCCGCAAGGAATTTATCGCAGATGTTTCACACGAGTTAAAGACACCGATATTCGCTGCACAAGGGTTTGTTCACACGCTGCTGGACGGCGCCGTTAACGATAAGACGGTTCGAAACAAATTTCTGAAGAAGGCAGCGAAGAGTCTTGATGGGCTGGATGTTCTTGTTCAGGATCTGCTCACGTTATCGCATATAGAAACTGGTCAGATCAAAATGCATTTTGAAAAGATTAACTTGTATGCACTTACAGAGGAAGTATTTGAGCAGTTTGAAAATCGAAGCGACCGCAAGGAAGTAAACCTTCGAATCGAGAGTCCTCAACGCAAGGTTAATGTATATGCGGATTGGCAACGGATCAGCCAGGTCATGACGAATCTTATCTCCAATGCAGTGAAACATTCTCACCCGGGCGGCGAGGTGCTTGTTTCCTTCGAGATCACCAAAAAGAATGTGATCGCCCGCGTGCGCGACTTTGGTGAGGGCATACCACCTGAACATATTCATCGTATCTTCGAGCGTTTTTACAGGGTTGATAAAAGCCGGAGTCGCGAGAAAGGTGGTACGGGATTGGGCCTGGCCATTGTAAAGCACATTCTTGACGGACACAACACGAAGGCGGAGGTGGAAAGTACTTTTGGCAAAGGGTCGGTGTTCACTTTTAAATTACCACGCGGAAAACATGAGAAAGGAGATGGACCTGAGTAGCTTTTTTGAGGATGAAGAATCATCGCGCCGTGGGCAGAAGCCGACGAAGGCGCCGAAATTCAATTTTCGCGAAAGCATTTTGTTCGAGGATGACGACTATGTCCTCATCAATAAGCCTCCGCTCATTTCAACGCTTGAAGATCGTCACGAGCGAATGAATGTGCTGAAAGTGGCAAAGCAATATATAGAAACTGCGCAAGTTTGTCACCGGCTTGATAAAGATACGTCCGGCGTACTGGCCGTAGCCAAGAATCCGGAAGCGTATCGCCATATGAGCATACAGTTCGAGAAGCGGCAGGTAGTGAAGGTATATCATGCCGTGGTCGACGGAATTCATAATTTTCAGGAGGTGCTGGTTGATGAACCGATTTTGAAACTTGACGACGGCGTTGTGAAACTGAGCCGCCGTGATGGAAAGTCCGCGCAAACTTATTTCTCGTCCTTAAAATCCTACAGAATGCACACGCTGGTCGAATGCCGGCCGGTTACAGGTCGAATGCACCAGATCCGTATCCATTTAGCTTCTCAAAATGCCTCGATTACCGGTGACGATACTTACGGCGGAAAGCCGTTTCTTCTTTCCGAAATAAAACGGGGCTTTAATCTGAAAAAAGGAACCGACGAGGAAACATTCATGAAGAGAATGGCTTTACACGCCTTTTCTCTGGAGTTCAATGATGTTTCCGGCAAACGACACGTGATCACCGCTCCGTATCCAAAAGATTTTCAGGCTTTGATCAGGCAATTGGAGCAAAATAGTTAGGAGTGAAGTTTATCTTTGCGGCCCTTAATCAGTTATGAAAAAAATCCTCCTGCTGGGCTGTTTACTGCTGTCTTTCGATTTTGTGATAAGCCAACCCAAATCCGTCCCTGGATACTTTGTTGTAAATGGCGACACCACCAGGTCGAATCTAATCATTGGAAATTATGACGGTTTAACCCTGCAAGTGACTGCGCTGATAGCCAATCGGCGAATTACATTAAGGCCCGATTCAATTGAAGCTTTTGGCTTTGAAAACAAGCTTTTTCTTGCATTAGCCGATGAACCTGATTTGACGCCCTTTGATAAGGTATTTTTTCAGGTGATTGTAAGCGGCCGCGTGAGCCTTTTGCAGGTAGCAGAACCCGACCGAATCAGAAAATTTATTCAATCGCCTACTGGCGAAATAGCCGAAATGATTGAAACATTTCGTACGGAAAATGGAAGAAAGCTAAGCAACAATGAG
The DNA here is from genome assembly GCA_035628595.1 of Chryseosolibacter sp. GTDB lineage: Bacteria > Bacteroidota > Bacteroidia > Cytophagales > Cyclobacteriaceae > Chryseosolibacter. The sequence continues at coordinate 562 of DASPJN010000008.1, read as the reverse complement.
TTTCGCATTGCCTTAAAAAACATCCTGATCGATGCTCCCTCACTCTACAAATTGATTGACAATAGCCGTCTCAGCGTGAAAGATTTAAAAGAGATTGTGATGCGGTACAATGGACAAAAAAATGAAACAGTTCAGTCGTTCGAATACACAGCAAAAATTAACGCAAGACTGATATTGTATGGCGGGGTCAGCAATAGCATAGGAAATGAAAGAGTTGTTTTCAGAGGCGGGGCTGGAACGGAGATTCGTCGCACTGATTTGAGCAGAGGGACGTATTTTACAGGCGGTATTTTTTTCAGACAGGACCCATTTGGCGACGAAAAAAGTAATGACCATGAGATCAATGTTCCGATAGGGTTGGGTTTACGGATTGGCCGGATGCCGCGGAATCCAAACATATATTTCGGGTTAATGCCGACCTTAGTGCTCGGCATTGATAATTATGGAGAACGTTATAAACACGTCAGCGTGCCACTTTTGTTTGGAATTAATAAGCGCTTCACATTAACCGAGCGTTTAGGCTTATATGCTGATCTGGCTATTTCTTCTGGTGTGGCCAGTT
>DASPJN010000007.1:0-5691 GCA_035628595.1 Chryseosolibacter sp. | reverse complement strand
ATCGCCGGGTGTGTATTTGATCACATTAACTGAATAGTCAACAGTGTTGCTGATAGAAACCTGGTTGACAACACCGTCTTTGTAAGTAAGAAGTCCTTTGTTGTTGGTACCGATCAGCAGGCTGTTATCCGGACCTTCTTCCACGGCCATGATGATCACATCGTCAAGCCACGGGTGACTAATCTTGGATACTGTCGTGTCCTGAATACGGATGAGTCCTTTGTTGTCGGACCCAGCCCACATCGTGCCATCGTCCCGGATGAGCAGCGTGCGAAGGGATTTCGGGATGAGATTATTATCTGGCAGGTGTTGAGAGAATTCGTTATTCGAATATTTCACGATTCCGTTGCCACGGGATGCGAACCACAAGGTATTTGATTTATCCTGGTAGATCTTGTAAAACGCGTCCGTCGCCAGGAATGGAATGCTTTCCTGGTTATACACGTCCAGGTGCATGCCATCGAAGCGCATGAGACCATTGTTGGTGGTGATCCATAGGAATCCGTCATTGGCCTGAAAGACAGAGGTAAGATTATTGGACAGCAGACCGTTATCGCCAGTCCATTGATCGACAGAACAGTTTTCAAGCGGCGTCAGCGGAGAAATACCATTGGGTTCAGGAACCTGTGCAATGAGATTCCAGGGAAGGAGAAACAAGCTAAAAATCAACAGCTTGGACCAGAGATCGTTGTGGGGTTTTATTCTTTTCATCCTTATGCCAACCCACAAAACTACGAGTAAAAAGCGATTTATTATACCGATTACGCACCTGGTCTTACATTGTACAAAAGATTTCCAATCGCAGGGGGAGGCATGTCAAGGCTCAAAAATCTTGTGGCAAATGATTCCTGCTTTATCTTTGGAGGCAAGTGCAAAGCAATATGACAGACGAAATCACCAGCTTAAAATTTCCAATCGGACCTTTTACGGTAAAACCTGACATCAGCCAACAGGAGCTTCAGGGACTTATCAGCACAATTGAAGGTGCGCCGGCAAGTTATCGCGCCATCACGCATGATCTTCCATCATCGGCTCTTTTAAAAACTTACAGACCCGGCAGTTGGACCATCCACCAGTTAGTGAACCATGTTGCCGACATGCAGTTGCTACATCTGTTCAGAATGAAAAAAGCCCTGACTGAAAATGATTACAAAGAACTGACACTCGTTAACATCGATGGCTGGGCGCAAACACCTGATGGCTTGAACGCACCTTTGCATGACTCGCTCGACATGATGGAAAGTATTACCAAACGTTTCGTTTACCTGATGCGATCGCTTTCGGACGAACAACAATCCATCAGCTACTATCATCCCGTACGCAAAATCATGCTGAATCAAAAGCAAGCCATTTCAATGTCAGCTTGGCACGTGGAGCATCACCTGGCGCACATCCGCATTGCATTGGGAATCGTCTAAGATAGTTACTGCTAATTTTTTGTTAATTCATCCTTTCATACTCCGTGATCTCCGCTTGTCAAGAACTCTGATCTTCTGTCAATGATTTCGCGTTAGCTTGAAAAGTTTAACTTCTGACCCTATGATTCGCAATTACTTCACTGTTGCCCTTCGCAATATCCTGAAAGACAAATTTTACTCGATCATTAATGTATTCGGGCTGATGCTCGGAATAGCTTCGTGTATATTCATAGCACTATACATCACCGACGAACTTAGCTACGACCGCTGGCATCAGCATGCTGAACGTACTTACCGGATCAATGAGTTTATCGATACAGAAGGTTCTGGCGAACGGTCGTCAAGTGTTCCATTTCCGACCGGTCCTACCCTTGCGGAAGATTACGCGACAATGATTGAGACCCAGGTTCGTCTTTTCAATTTCCAGTCGCCAACGATCCTGATTAAAGAGCGTGAAAGCGAAAAGGAATTTAATGAGCCACGTGTGTTGTTTGTCGACTCAACATTCTTCGATGTATTTAATTATGAAGTAGTAAAAGGAAACAAGGCAACTGCACTGCAACAGCCAAACTCGATACTCTTGACTGAGGCTTCGGCGGAACGCTATTTCGGCAATGAAGATCCATTAGGAAAAGTGTTGCAGATAGAAGGACAACAAGACCTGGTCGTAACAGGTGTGCTGGCGAATCCTCCACAGAATGCACACTTCCATTTTGATTTTTTAGTTTCATTCTCCACGCTACGGAATTTCTTTAATGGTCAATACCCGACGACATGGTATTGGAATCCCTGCTGGACGTACATTGTATTAAAAGAAGGTGTAAGTCCGGAAGATGTTTCGAAGAACTTCCCGGCTTTTATTCAAAAGTATTTCCCGGAATTCATCCGGGCAGAAGCGCGCATGACACTGCAACCGCTCACTGCTATTCACCTGACATCCGACCTCGAATTCGAGCTTGAAGCAAACAGCAGCGAAGAAAATATTTACGTGTTCACCATTATCGGCATTGTCATTCTTTTCATTGCCGGAATGAATTTCATGAATCTGTCTACCGCACGTTCCGCGAAACGTGGCAAAGAAGTAGGCTTACGAAAGACGCTCGGCAGCCAGCGACCACAGCTCATCACACAGTTTCTGCTGGAGTCACTCATCATAGCCTCCTTCGCCATCATACTAGCCGTGATTGTCGCCGTATTGGGACTACCATTCTTTAATTCACTTGCAGAAAAGTCACTCGGATACGAGGTGTTTCTTCAACCTGTGATCCTCATAACATTGTTCGCAATATTTGTCGTCGTTGGCATCGGATCCGGTTTGTATCCGGCACTTGTACTCAGTTCGTTCGTTCCCGCGAAAGTATTAAAGGACAGCTCTTCAAAAGGTGGACGCGGTGCCATTCTTCGGAAGACGCTTGTCGTCGTGCAGTTCTCACTGTCAATCATCATGATCATCAGCACCGTGATTGCGATCAACCAGCTTGACTTCCTGCGAAAGAGTGACACGGGTTTCAATAAAGAACAGGTCCTTTATATTTCTGCATTGCGCACTCCTATCACCCAGACTTACCCGGGATTCAAGAAAGAGCTTGAAGAACGGGCAGATGTTGCTTCCATGACGGGCGTGCTTGACGTGCTCGGATCAAAGCACCAGGGCGACAACTTCCGCTTCGAAGGGATGGACAAATCAAAATTGTTCTCGGTCATGTGGGTGAACCACGATTTCTTCAAAACATTCGATCTCAGTATTGTAGCAGGACGTGAATACAAGGAGAACATCACAACCGATGACTCACTTGCGTTGATCGTGAACGAAGCGCTGGCAAAACAAATGGGCTGGACGCCAGAAGATGCCATCGGCAAAAAATACGATTACAACCAGTTCAGCGGCGAGATCGTTGGCGTGGTTGAAGATTTCAACTTCGTATCAAAACACAAAAAGATTGAACCATTGATCATCCAGCTGCGTTCGAATCCCGGTCATTTCAATTTCTCATTGAAGTACGTTGCCATCAAACTTGAATCGCAGGATCTACCCAAAACGGTAGCAGCGATCGAAACGAAATGGAAAGAGCTCGCGCCGGGCAGACCTTTCGACTATTTCTTCCTCGACCAGGAGCTCGACAAGCTTTACAAAGACGAAGAAAAACTCGGAAAAGTAGCGGGGATCTTTTCAGTACTCGCTGTGATCGTCGCCTGCCTGGGATTGTTTGCATTGGCATCGTTCATGGCCGAAGAACGCAAGAAAGAAATCGGTATCCGGAAAGTAATGGGCGGCTCGGTATCGCAGATCGTCATGTTACTCTCGAAAGACTTTTCCGTACTGATCGGTATTGCTTTCGCGATTGCTTGTCCAGTGGCGTGGTATGCGATCAACTCATGGCTGAGCAACTTCGCCTTCCATGTGGACATCAGTCCGGTGGTGTTTGTGGTGGTGGGAATCGTTACGCTGATGATTGCGTTGCTGACGATCTGCTACCGCGCGTTGCAGGCAGCGTATACCAATCCTGTAAATACGCTGAGACACGAATAGAACTGTTTCGGGTTTCAGGTTTAAGGTTTAAGGTTCCGCTCGTGGACAATGGGTAGTTAGTTTGACGGGAGTGCCGACGACGGGAAGGCTGTTTCGGTTTCATGTTTCTGGTTTAAAGTTTAGCTCTTAGGATGGTCTGTAGTTACACTTTGATGTAACAAAGCCTTGTTCGGTAATTCCCCTGTAGTAAGGATTCGGAAAGGGCTTGTGCGGAATCCTGCCCACGTGTCGTCAGAAGTGCTATTAAATTAGAATTAGCATAACCGGAGACTTTGATGCCTGGTGCCCATCCTTCATTACTGACGCACGCCAAAATAAAAAACCTCCGATGATCATGACCACCGGAGGTTTATCCTACTTCTGTTGTTCGCATTTAGCTGATCTTACGTTTCACAAAACTTAAACCGCTTACCTGTTGATAGCCAACACTCTGGTACCCAAAAAGCGCTTTAACATACTTCTTGGCACTCGTTGCTACCTCATGAATACGGTTAAGGTACCTGTTCCGCATTGCCCGGGCGTTGCTTAACGCTACCCAGGCATTGATTACAGCTGAATTAACCGCAAACAAAGTCGCGACCTTTTCATGTAGTGCCTGTGCGGTCAGCGCTTCCTCGTTCGGGTTGTACCACTCCACAGAAGTAACCACCTTAACAAAAGCAGCGAAGTTATCAGCCTTCGCATCGAAGTCCAGTTGCGATGTACTTCGTGTGCGTGCGGGTGCCGCATCATTGTCACTGAGCGAGGCGACCGCCTTGCGATCTTTTCCTGCAGGACGAAAGCGTTTCAGGAAGAAGTAGGCTTCCTTCACGGTCTCTGGTGATGCACCTGACACTGCCAGCATGTTCACCACTCTCGTCATAAAAGAGGGAAGTGAGGTGAACGTCTCTTCCCTGACGTTAACAGCATGCTTGTATGCTGTGTCGAAAGACTTCACTGCGTCGAGCGATTGCTGTGCAGATGTAAGCAGCGAAGTCATCGCAGTGATCGTCACTGACTCGTTGCCTGGGTTGTACATTGCACCATGAGCGTTGCAGAAACTTAAGAGCTTCTCGAAAGCCGCAACTTGTTTTACCTGTCCGGTTTCCATAAAATTGAAAGTTTAAATTGTTAATAATAGTTTATATGAATACTAACGGGAAGGCTACGCCACGGTTGCTTCATATAAGAAATTATTTGATTTATTTTTTAGGGTGCAACCTCACGCTTGAAGATACGTTTCAGTCGTGACATTCTCTTTCTTCTATGGAATTAAAAAGTGTATCACCCGATCATCCGAAGCGGGTTACGCAATCAGTCGGAACTTTCGCATATCTCACCGCCGCGAATGTTCATCTGACCGGAAAAATCTACGGGAAAGGTTTTAGGTTTTTGGTTTCTGGTTTCAAGTTCTGCTCGTACATCCCCATCAGCGTCACTCCTCAGAGGACTCTGATGATTCGAAGAACGCAGGCCGCTAACTGCAATCCTGCGAAGGCCAAGCCTCAGAAGGTTTATGGTTACAGGTTTCTGGTTTCAAGTTCTGCTCCTAGGACGGTGGGTAGTTACCTTCTTTTGTAATCCGTCTTTCTGAGTGGAGGTTTAGGCTGGCCTGTGCGGAACGAAGAATCCCGTTCGAAGAAAACTCGCCGTTGTGTTTGATGCAGCTTTATTCATTGCACGAGATCATTAGGGGAAACGTCATACTCAAGTAGGCCGGCAACATCGCTGGGTCGGTAGTTGAGAATGCTTATTAGTCCTTCG
>DASPJN010000006.1:0-10358 GCA_035628595.1 Chryseosolibacter sp. | reverse complement strand
AGAAGTGAACGCTACGCCCGCAAGATCATGTCGGCGATCCGGCGATCATTGGGTAAGGACAAACACCAACTGATTTCTTTAACGGAATTCTGTGAATATATTGGGTTGAGGGTCGAGGAGGTTAGTAGGTATATGGATTGACTTAAGCTGTGATAAATGCGAATTGGATGCGTTGCGAGAAGCCACTTGTCGGCGAAAATGATAGAAAACAGAAATCTATCAGCAAGCGTAAGGAGAACCATTAACAACCGACCTTATTCACCACTGACCCCTTTCCACATTCAAAAACTTGCTTCTCTTCTTGTTTAACTCTCTTGCAGAATGTGAGGAGTGCTCAACAGCCTTATGCCTTGCGATTAATGTTGCAGCTACTAACTTTAAGCCAACAATATTAGGCTATGACAGAATCTATAAAAGAGTTGACTTTGCTGCTCAGGGAAAACCCAGATATCGTTGCTTCTGCTACAATGATCGGGCTAATATCCTTTCTTGTGAAGAACTTCATTGAAAACCCAAAGTTCGTGATGTACTTCATCACACCGCAAAGCAAAAAGATCAGCAGGTTATCCAGGCATTTGGAGATCGCACGCTCTATCGGAGATGAGGCCGGGTGTCTGATTCTTAAAGATTTATTGGAGGATGCCATTTTTAATTTCAATACCGGCCTGAGTTTTAGGGGCGTGGCCAGGGTAAAATTTCTTGACCTGTATCCCAGAATCAGATGCCTTATCACCACCTATGAACTGCGGCTCATCCGGTACAATATCACTATTGAGAACGACACCCTGGTCGTGCGAAGTAAGAGGGCTATCATGGTCACAGATATTATTTTTTATTTTTATTTCGGGTCGCTTTTCACAGTGCTTTTGGGCATACTTTGGATTCACCAAGCTTCAGGTTCGGTGCTATCCGTATTTCTCACAATGCTATTATGGATGTTATTGTTAATCGTCGCTTACTTTATACTGAACAAGTTGGTAATAACGCACCTGACAAATCGCTTTAGGACCCAGCTGAAGTCTTTGCAACGCAAAACCTGAACACCTCCCGCGCACAGTTGAAAATATTCTTCCATGCAGACCAACAGTTGTGTGACTATGATGCTTTGAGAAAACCTTTTACGGTGCGGGGGGAGCGAAGCGAAATATCCCTGATGTAACTTGCAGGTCGGAGCAGAAGAGAGCGTTCGAAGAACTACGTTAAACCTTTCAACATAAAGTTTATAGATGATCGAGCGCATTTTACAGCCCAAGTTGATCAGTGCTTTTCTTTCATCAATTGTCACTTTTGCCTTGATACAAAACCAAATGGTCAAAGAGCCAAATATGCTTCCCAGCGCATGCCGGGTCTAACCCCGCATTTGGCTCAGCCAACCGCACTCATTCATCCGAAAGTGCAGGAAGGTCTGCTTGCAGCAGGTCAATTCTACGAATATGAAGTAATAACCGATCCTGTTGGTAAGAAAAAATACCGTTGGTGATTTTGTTGTGTATTTACTCAGAGTCTCTTACGAGTGACTCTGAGTGGGGAGGAATGCTTCCGCGCGTATGCTGGTGCGACTGCGCGCCGTTGCAACGTGACTGGTCCAATGCCGCCCGGGAAGCGAAGAATTGTTTTCATTGTTGCGACGTGTAGTTATGAATTGGTCTACGCGATCATTTAGCTATCTTTGGGGTTGTAAATAGATCGATGCTTTCAAAAAGATGTAAGTACGCAATTCACGCGCTCGTTCATATGGCAAAAGATCCAGGTGAACGTTTCTTGATCAAAGACATATCGGAGGAATGCAACATTCCTAAAAAATTCCTTGAAGCGATTCTTCTGGAATTGAAACGAGCTGGTATTCTTGGAAGCAAAGCAGGCATCGGCGGCGGTTATACTCTACGTATGCATCCAAAAGAGGTCAATCTCGCCGATGTTGTTCGCTTGTTTGATGGTGCCATTGCGGCATTACCGTGTGCGACCTATAAGTTTTATCAGCCGTGTGACGAATGTAAGGATGAAGAAATATGCGCAGTACGTGATGCTTTTCTACAGGTTAGGAATGCCTCCGTCGAAATGCTTAAGTCAAAGACCCTCGCTGAACTTGTTAAGAATGAGCAACGACTAATGAACAAGCGCGCCAAAAGGAAAGCGAAGAAAAATTCGCTTTAAGCCAGCAGGACTTATAGGTCCTGCTGCTGGTTGTCGCTTGATTGCATGTCCGTTTTCAAATAGCCGTACTCTTTTACAAAGCGATCGCTGTTCTGCGAAACCCACCTCAGGAATAATTTTAATGATGTGTTGTTATTCTGCTTGTCAACAGACAGGTGAAGGTATCCAACCGGAATATTCAACGATTTCTTCTCGTTCTCAAGCGCGAGTGTTGCGGTTCTCAGGCTGATGTAAAAGCCACGTTCATCAGCTTTCACCTTTCCGTTCCCATCTAAATCAGTGGGAATAACAGTTACGCCATCACGCACCTGTCCGGTGATGTTATCATACACAACAGGCATCGGCAAATAGCTGATCGCCGTTGAATCGCGTAGCAAGGCTTTTAACAGATGTTCATCGGAGCCGGCAATCGCCTTTCCATTGATATCATTTTGTTCAAAGCCATAGAAGTCAGCGAATACTTTTGGTGCGCCTGCTTTTTGAAAGCGCGTGTAAACGGTAAACGGCGCTCTTAGTTTCTCTTCATCTTCATGATCCGCAAAAACGTTATTGAAAAAGATCTGCCTGATCAGTTGTGTTGTCAGGCCTTTCTCCTGGTAGATGCGTGCGAACTGCGAATGAGACGAAGCGATCGGGACGATAGCGTAACGTGCTATGTATAAGTATTCGCGTGCCGTGGCGCGTTTTTCATCGTGTTTATATACCTCAGCCAGCACATCATAATTCTCAGGATCATTTGATCCTCGCGCTTCAATGATGATCTGCACGTTGGGATACTCTTTATTGAATTCGTCTATCAGGCGCTGAACAAGATTGTATGAAAAACGTGCGCCGGTAACAATAATTACGCGTTCGCCTTCCACCGGTTGTTCCGGCGGCACCTCCTGTGCGAATACACGCGAAATAAAGGCAGCAACAAAAATCAGGCTGGGTAGTGCTTTGAAAAGTTTCATGGTTGATCACAGTTTGTTGTTGGAGTATCGTATTGTAAGGCCGTACGTGCGGGGGTCACCGAGCACTGCTGCGAAATGCCCTGCATTTCCGCCCGCAGGAAGGAGTTGCTCGAAGTAGTCTTTGTTTAATGCATTACGCGTCCACAGAAAAAGAGAAAGTCCATTGCCTGCGCGGAAGCCTGCGCGGATGTTAACGATGCTATATCCGTCGATATTCAGATATTTTGATGGCGAGGGACTGGACGAAAATTGTGAGCGAAAAAACACATCAAAAGCTCCGAACACCTTTCCATTCTGACCGAGCAGAGACAATTCGTTGGAAGTGCAGTCTGTTGACAATGATCCGGACCATTTGGAAATGCCAGGGAGACGTGCGCCTGAAATGTCCTTGAACGCAACCTGCGTTCCTTCGATTGAAGCTCCCGTTTCCTCCAGCGGCAGCGGCGCATTCGTGAAGCGCACATATACACCTCTTATATACGCCAGGGAACCGGAAACCGATAAGTGATTGCTGACCCTGATGCTTCCATCCAATTCCCCACCACGTACATTCACTTTTTCCGCGGTGGCGATATAGCCTCGGTTCACGCCGAGCTGCGGCGATTGAACATTGGTTTGATAGTCGTCGATGTTGGTATTGTAAACAGTTGCATTCAATACCGTCCGGTTTGTCGGTGAGGTTTTGACACCTGCTTCGATGTGTTGTACATATTCAGGCCGGATGGTGCCAAGTTCAACAGCTACCTTACCATCAATTACAGGGAGGCCGGCAACGTTCACACCCACAGGCTTGTAACCTGTCGAATACGTCACGTAACTATTGACATGTTTCTTTACCATATACGATAAAGTCAGCTGATATGTGAGATTCTTTTCGTTGGCGGATGTTGTAAACGATTGATCCTGGTACACAACCTGTTTGAGCGCGATGAGTTCCGGATCGTCAGTCTGCAATCCTCCGTACGTCGTACGTTCGTATGAAACCTGCTTTTCATCGTAGTTGTACCGGAGCCCCGGCCGCACGTGAAGTTTTTCCGTTACCGACCAATCCATGTTGGCAAATACCGCCGCACTCATGGATGTGATCGAGGAGTTTGTGTGAGCGCCGTACCCTTCCAGCAAACCCGGTGTTTTCCATAAATCGCTTGTCGAGTTTTGGGAGAAACGCCACTGAGCGGTTCCGGATTCTTCGGTTCCATTGGTAGCCAATGACTGATCCATGAAGAAAAAGCCGATTACGCCCCCGATCCGAGATGCGACCTGTCCGGAATAGCGTACTTCCTGAGACCAGTTATGATGTTTCGAAGGGTTCTGCGATTTGGCAAGAGACTGTAGCCCTGTGAAGTCACGATCGTTGGATGGCCCCCAGTTCCAGTAACGCCATGCGGTAGTGGTTGTAAGCGTTCCCTTACCGATTTCGATGTCGCCGTTTAGAGAGATGCCACCCAGCTCATTTTCGGAGCGCCAGGGCGTGTCGTGGTCGATCACGCGATCGAAGGGGTCAGGTGTTGGCAGTGAGTAGTTAAGGTCAGCAATGATATTATTGAACTGCCGGTATCTGGGCCGCTGGGTCTCGACCACGCCCGCAACAACCTGCGCATATCCATTGGGTTGTTGTTTTGATTGATCAGCAGAAAGTGCGACAGAAATGCGGTGGCTGGGTGTAAAAAGCAGCTGCCCTCTGACGCCGAGGTTGTTCATGTCATTTACATACTCATTCCTTGCCTCATTATAGATCGTGCCGTCGCGTTGCGTGCCGGAAAATGAAATGCGCGCCGCGAGTTTCTCCTTTACGATCGGACCGGTAAGCGATGACTTCGCCTGGACATAGCCGAAGTTTCCATAGCTTAATTCAAAGTCGGCAGCCGGCGTAAACGATGGCTTTTTTGTTGTAATGTTAAATGCGCCCGCGGTTGTGTTTTTTCCGAACAACGTACCCTGTGGCCCTCTTAGAACCTCGATCCTTTCTACGTCGATAAAGTCCAGGGTCGCGACTGCTGGCCGCGCGAAATAAACACCGTCCACATAGAAGCCGACACCAGGGTCAAGACCATCGTTGGTGAGGCCAAAAGGGGAGCCAAGGCCGCGGATGTTTATGCCGGTATTTCTCGGGTTTGAAGAATATAATTGAACGGAAGGAACAATTTCTTTTAGTCGGTTGACATTAAAAGCACCGGACTCCCCGGCCCGGTCACCGCTGATGACTGATACCGGGATCGGAACACTCTGTGCGGTTTCCGTCCGCCGCCGCGCTGTAATAACGACCTCTTCCAGCAGCGTGTTTTCTTTCAGGATAATCTCAACAGGATCTTCCATCGCTTCGTAGATCTCCAGTTCCTGCGGTTTAAACCCTACAGCGCTGAAGACCACTGTGAATGGAAGGGCCCCGCTGGTCTCCAGCCGGAAGGTGCCTTCAGGATCTGTGACCGCATGAATTGTTGTTCCTTTAATAACAACTGTGCCGCCGATGATCGGCAAACCTCCGGCGTCTTTGATGACACCTTCAAGAACGTTTTGCCCGAACATCTGCCCGAATGGAAGGAGTAAGAGAACAGAAAATAATACTTTTATCATAAGTCTATCGTTTTAGTAGTCTTTTACAAAAATATGCCAAGTGTATTGAATGTCTACAAAACCAATAGACTTTATTTTCTTGGATGTGTTCGTAAGGCTTCATTCATTCACTGGTGGCCCATACGAGGCTGTTTGAAGCCATTTGGCCCGTTCTCCGACGCGTTAAATTTCCGCAGAGGTGGTCCATGTCCGTGTACCTGCGTATTCCAATACCCAAAATGTCTACTAATTCAATAGGCTTTCTTTTTTATTATTACTTTTAACAAAATTCAAACGATGTGGTATTATCCGGAAGGTGGTTGGGACAGGGTTTAATGTCGATGCTTAGCAGGGCATCAGTAGCAGGTTTAGCCCTGGTCAATGTTTTTTTCCTCGTGCGTATCTTATCAAAACAGGATTTTGGTATATGGGTACTCTACCTGAGTATCACGGCAGTGGTTGAAATGATGAAGCAGGGCTTTGTGAAGAACCCATTTATCACTACCTGGATTCGGGCCGGGGAAAATGATAAACGCGAAGTACTGGGATCCTCCATCGTCTTGAACTTCACGTTGACCCTTGTTTTGTCCGCGGTTGTATGCGCAGTTTCAAAACCACTTTCCGTTATTTGGGCGGCGCCCGGAATTGAAACTCTTTTCTACCTTTACGCTTTTCATAACTTTCTACTGATTCCTCTTTTCTATTTTGAAAACCTTCAGACCATTCAATTCAAATTCAACGGGATCCTGATCGCTACGATCGTGCGCAACGGAATGCTGACCGCTTTCATCGTTCATAGTTTTTATATTGATGCCGCCCTTAGCCTTGTCCATCTTGCCGTTGTTCAAATGGCGGCAACCGCAATGGCTGCGATTGTGTCGTATTTTTCGGCAAGTAATCTTCTGCGACAGAAACCACGAATAAGCAGGACAATGTTTTTGCAAATGTTTCACCTTGGTAAATTCACCTTTGGCACCAATATCAGCTCCATGGTAATAAAGAGTACTGACAGCTGGATGCTCGGAAAGCTAGCATCTCCCGCCGCAGTTGCGATCTATAATCCGGCGATCAGGCTTTCAAATATTTTTGAGGTGCCAACGATGTCCGTCGCCAGTGTGGTGTTTCCGAAAATGGCAATGCAAATGAAACAGAACGGAAAACACGGGGTGAAGAATATGTATGAAAAGTCAGTTAGCTTGATGCTTGCCCTTATTATTCCGATTGTTGTTCCTTTTTTCATCTTTTCGGAACAGATCATCACTTCAGTCTTTGGCCCCGACTATTCGGAGTCTATACCGATCCTGGAAATCACAATCCTTTACTCGCTCATCGTTCCATTCAACAGGCAGTTTGGAACGGTGCTGGATGCCTTGCAAAAACCGCGTTTAAATTTTTATCTGCTGTTGTGCACAGCCTTGCTCAATATCGTTCTCAACTACGTGTTTTTCCTTTCATTCGGAATTATTGGATGTGCGATCGGCACGTTGGTCTCCTTTTCCATCATATTTATTGTAAACCAGGTAATACTTTTCAGGTCATTCAGCGTTTCGGTTCCCCGAATACTTTTGTCGGTCGGTGAATGGTATCTGGCTTTCGGAAAACTTGTATGGCGTAAAGCGAGCGCATTGGTAACAACATCTTTCCGTACACAACGACATTGATCAACGATTGAAATTAATGCTGACAACGTATGAAATGGATCACAAGAGAACGACCCAAGATTGACCGGATTGCCTGCCCATGGCTCATTAAACGTTTCGTCGATCCTGATGCTGAGATCATATATGTTCCATTTGATGCCGTGATCTCCAAATCAAAGGAATTGAATGCGATTCCGTTTGATCTGCCTGATGTGGAGTATACACATTATGGTGATCAATGTACTTTCGATTATATTCTTCTGAAACACAAGATCACCGATCGTGCATTGCAGGTCATGGCGGTAATTGTGCGCGGTGCAGATACAGATCGGCACGATATTGCTTCACAGGCTTCCGGTTTGTGGTCAATTTCATCGGGACTCGCACAGAATATTCAGAATGATCAGGCGTTGCTGGCTCAGGGAATGATCATCTATGATGCGCTCTATACGTGGGCGAAGGACCTGCAAAATGTGAAGCACACACAACACCCGATCGAAAACATCCTGCTTGATGTTTACAAGAAATTTCTTCAGCAAAAATCAGGTGCTAAAAGAATGCCGTCGTGGGCGAAGGAGCTGAAGGAGATCATCCAGGACCAGATTGACACGAATCTGACGCTGAGCCTGAAGGAAGTGTCTCAAAGCCTGAACGTTCATCCCACCTACCTTTCACGCGAATTCTCCAAGTACTTCGACGATATGTCCTTCGGTGATTACATCAGGAAACTTCGCATTGAAAAAGCCGTGCAGTTACTAAACGAATCAGATCACACATTGTCAGAGATCGCCTACCTGACCGGCTTTTCGGATCAGAGTCACTTTAACCGCATATTCAAAAAGCACACAGGAAGAAACCCTTCGGCTTATCGCAAAAGTCACGACAGGTAAAGAAGATACAAAAGGTTGTAAATTCTGTACTATACAACACCCCTCGCGTTCTGGTAATCTTGTAATGTAAATGTTACAAGTGACGACTCGATTCCTTGCAACAGGTGCGCGAAAAGCCCCGACATAACTTTAAACCAATTGGTGCGACCACCTTTTTCCCGATGAAGTATATGTCTTGCTGCTGCACGGATGATGAGATGGAAAAAGCCAAATCAATAAGATACAATGGAAAACGCGCGTGAATATTCGCTGAAAGACCTGATAATCTATTTTCTAAAACTGGGCACGTGGGGCTTTGGCGGACCGGTTGCACTGGTCGGCTATATGCACCGCGATCTTGTCGAGGACAAAAAATGGATTAAGGAAGAAGATTACAAGGAAGGTCTTGCGCTTGCTCAACTGGCTCCCGGCCCGCTCGCAGCGCAACTATCGATCTACATCGGTTATGTTCACTACCGGATCGTCGGCGCTACATTCGCAGGACTTGCATTTGTTCTGCCATCGTTCGTGATGGTGCTGGGCATCGGTTACGCCTACGTTGCTTACGGTGGTCTTCCATGGATGCAGGCAGTCTTCTACGGCGTTGGCTCCGCTGTTATCGGCATCATCGCCATCGGGAGCTACCGACTTACAACAAAGAGCATCGGCAAGGACAAACTGATGTGGGCTATTTTCATCATACTTGCTGTTACTACGTTTATTACTGAGCAGGAGATCTTATGGCTTATACTTCTTGGAGGCGTTGCGGTATGGTTTACAAAGGCGCCGCCTAAATGGTTTTCCACAGCGAATGGAACACTTCCGCTGATCCTGCTTCAATTGCAACCTGTTGCAACGCAATCCAAACTCGTAGAGATCGCATGGTTCTTTACTAAGGCAGGTGCTTTCGTTTTTGGAAGCGGACTTGCCATTGTGCCATTTCTTTATGGCGGTGTAGTGAAGGAATATCAATGGTTGAATGAACAACAATTTGTCGATGCGGTTGCGGTTGCTATGATCACGCCGGGTCCGGTGGTTATCACTGTCGGTTTTATTGGTTACCTGGTTGCTGGATTCTGGGGGGCCGCGGTTGCTGCATTGGCGACGTTTATTCCCTGTTATCTTTTTACCGTCATTCCTGCGCCGTACTTCAAGAAGTATGGAAAACATCCGGCGATCAAGGCATTTGTAGACGGCGTAACGGCTGCAGCCATTGGAGCGATTGCCGGAGCGGTACTTGTACTTGGGAAGAGAACACTTACAGATTTTCCGACTTTTCTCATTGCGTTCACCACGGCTGCGATGCTACTCAGGTTTAAAAAACTTCACGAACCTTTGATCATAGCCGCAGCTGCGTTGATCGGAATTGTCTTGAAGGTATTTCTGCATGACATGTGATAGCCACAGGTCGCGCCTACGGTGCCAGGCTTCGTTTGCTGAGCTGAATGATTTTACTAACATGATACAACCGACACCGTTAAAAATTACCGAAGAGGAAACTAGTCGCGATGTACGGGAAAACATGACATTTGTTTTTTTGTTCGTGCTGCTTCGTTGCGCTTTCATTTAATAAAACATACCTTCGTCGTGAGCCCATTCTGTTTTTAGGATTAAAGACAGCATGGGCTTTTTGTTTGCTTTCCGCTACTCCATTTATTTTATTTTAGTGGTAACATAGGTAAGCGAGTCGAAATGCCGAGTAAATGAGAAGAGCAAAGGGATTGCTCCATTAAACTAAAAACCTTAAACCCCAGATCATGCCAATTACATATGTCGAGATCGAAGATTGTTACAAGCCAAAAACAACTTCCGAAGAAATCAGTGTTGAAGTCATTATCGGTAACGCCGGCGTCGGCGGGTACCTTATTTTCCTGGACCGGAAACTGAAAGCAGCCAACAAAATAGCGAAGCTTGGAAAAGCGAAAGCGGTACTGGGAAAACGGACAGTCATTTCAGCAACGGTGCCTGACGTGCTGGACGAAACGAACTGGACGAGTCTTACTGTAGTAGTAAGGGAGGGTAATTCGAAAACAACCTACGGTCCCTATTCCAAAGAAGTAGCGAATCACCTGGATACGGTTTCATTTACCATTCAACTTGTCAACCAGTCATGAGAAGAAGATATTTTTATGCGCTCACGTTCATGCTGTTTTCTGTCACACACGCGACGTTTGCACAAAATGGCAATG
>DASPJN010000005.1:0-19281 GCA_035628595.1 Chryseosolibacter sp. | reverse complement strand
TCCGTTTCTCCATCTGTTGTTGTAAATGTGATTTTCCCAATGTTGACAAGCCTGCCGGACGAATTTTTTATCAGGGAAATGATGTGCTGCGAATCTGCTTTTAATTTCATCGTTCGGGCGAAGTCATTTCCCGAGCCAATCGGGATTAACCCGACCTTTGGAATTTCACTAACTCCTGTTCCCGCAGCGATTACGCCGTTGACTACTTCGTGCAAAGTTCCGTCCCCGCCTGCAGCGAATACGAAATCATATCCCTTGCTTACGGCTTCTTTTGCGAGCGAAAATCCATGATATGGCTCGCATGTTTTGAATACCGCTATTGTAAAGGCTTGACTGAGCGGTTCATAGAACTTTCTGTAGAATATTTTCGAGTAAGATGAAAGCCCGTTAAGGATGATCGCGACGCGAACTTCCTTTCCAGGATTTGTCATTTGCAGTTCTTTTTGATTTCGCTTTTTGCGTCTGTCGATCCAAGCTCATCGGCCTTCTTTAAGTCCAGGCATGCGTCGTACTTATTGTTCATTGAGATCTTGGCCATTGCGCGCTGATAGTAGGTTTCAGGATCATCAGGATACAATTCAATGGATGAAGTGTAGTCTTCTATGGCACCCGCGTAGTCTTCGCTGTCAGTTTTGCTTAGTGCGCGGTTATCGTAATACACCGGATTCATATTATCAAGCTCAATCGCTTTTGTGTAATCAGCAATCGCACCATCGTTATCTTCCAGATTGTATTTAATGACTCCTCGCAGATTATAGGTCTCTGGTTCTTCAGGGTTGAGCTCGATTGCCTTGTCGTAATCCTCAAGCGCGCCCTTGAAATCTTCCAGTGCTGTTTTTGCCAGTGCGCGGTTTTCATATTTTAAGGCGTCCCTCGGATCAAGCAAAATTGCCTGTGTGTAGTCGGCAATTGCCTCGTTGAAGTTACCAGCGTTGTAATGCGCAACGCCCCTGTAGTTATAAAGTGCCGCGTCTTTTTTTTCTAATTCGATCGCCTTGTTGTAATCTTCAATTGCGCCAATAAATTCACCGAGTTCGGCGCGGGCAACGCCGCGATTAAAATATTTGTCCGCATCGGCCGGACCGAGATCCAGCGCCTTAGAAAAATCAAAATAGGCGCCCTGCAAATCTTCAATATTGTATTTGGCCAGGCCGCGGTTTGTATAAGCATCGGCAAGCTTCGCATTAAATTTGATCGCCTTGTCGAAATCCGCGATCGCAGCATCGTCATCACCGAGCGCCATTTTCGCTTCTCCCCTATTGTTCAGCGCGTCAGCAAAAGTGGAATCTACTTCAAGCGCGCTCGTATAATCGCTGATCGCACCGTAAAGATTACTCATCCCAAACCGTGCCTGACCGCGAAGGTTTAATGCCTGTTTGTTTCTGAGGTTAGCCTCGAGCACCTTTGTAAGCGCCTGCTCCGCATTTTGGAAATCGCCGGCTTCTATTTTTTTGCGCGCGCTTTCGAGTTGCTGATCCTGACCAATGCCGCTAAAGGAAATTAACAAGCCAATAACAAAGAGTGTTCGTTTCATCATCACAATTTGAAAGATTCGAATTTATGAATAATTCGCCGAACCGAAAGGCGCAGCGGCACGACTATTCAAAGATTCCTTTTTCCGTTTATGACATTCACGAACGTGGGAATGGAACGGTTGTTATCTTGCCGGAAAAAAGAAATCTTATGTTCAGAAAGACTTTGCTGATCTTGTGTTTAATCATGACGACAAACATTGTGAGGGCGCAAGAGCAGCCGCTTGAGATGCCAATGGAGTTTGAAGCGTATGATCCGCCGTCAACACTTGTGGTTCCCGAGAACAGAATAAGAAAGGCAAGGTTTCCTTTTATAGACGTTCACAATCATCAGTTCGATATGCCAACGAAAGACCTTCGCGCACTCGCTGCGCAAATGGACGAACTCAACATGGCCGTGATGGTTAATTTAAGTGGCCGGGGTCGCGGCAGCACCGAGCACCTTGAACAATCCCTTGCAAACGTTCAGAAGACTTTGCCGAGACGTTTCATCGTTTTCACAAATATGGATTTTTCCGCCATTGATGATCCTGAATGGCAGGAGCGTATGTTAAAGCAGTTGGAGGCAGACGTAAAGAAAGGAGCCAATGGCCTGAAAATTTATAAGAGTCTTGGAATGTTCACCAAAGACAGCAAGGGAAACAGGGTTAAGATAGACGATCCAAGGATTGGACCCATTTGGGATAAGTGCGGTGAGCTGGGCATACCTGTGCTGATCCACGCGGCAGACCCCCGTCAATTCTGGCAGCCAATCGACGCGAATAACGAGCGATGGCTGGAGCTTAAAACCCATCCTGGGAGGCGACACGACAACGATCCGGTAAAATGGGAAACCATTATCGAGGAGCAGCATAACATGTTTCGTCGTCACCCGAAAACAAAGTTTATCAACGCGCATCTCGGATGGTTCGGAAATGACCTGAAAAAACTTGGTGAGCTAATGGACGAGATGCCGAACATGTACACTGAGATCGGTGCTGTAATTGCCGAACTTGGAAGGCAGCCACGTGCTGCGCGCGCATTCCTCACGAAGTACCAGGATCGCGTCATGTTCGGAAAGGATAGCTGGATCCCTGATGAATATGAAACTTATTTCAGGGTACTGGAAACAGCCGACGAATATTTCCCCTATCACAAACGATATCACGCTTTCTGGAAAATGTACGGACTCGACCTGCCTGACGATGTGCTTAAGAAAATTTATTACAAGAATGCATTGAAAGTTATTCCGAATATTGACGCGACACTTTTTCCAAATTAAACCTTATGTTATTTGATATTCAGGCTTACGATACATTGATAAAGAACCGACGCTCGGTCTTTCCAAAGGATTACACTGGCGAGGTAGTAGACGATGCGATTGTTGAAAAGATTGTCGAGAGTGCGCTGTGGGCGCCTACACACAAGATGACACAGCCCTGGCGTTTTATCATATTTACTGGTGCCGGACTACAATCACTCGCGGAAGCACAGGCATCACTCTACAAACGCGTTGCAGAACGGGATGGATCTTTTCGTGAAGACAAGTATCAAAATCTCCTTACGAAGCCGTTGCTTTCATCACACATTGTAGTTGTCCTGATGAAGCGTGATGAAAAACAATCTGTTCCGGAAATTGAGGAGGTTGGGGCCGTTTTTTGTGCGGTCGAAAACATGTATCTCAGCGCCACGGCCTATGGTGTTGGTGGATATCTCAGCACGGGAGGTGTAACGTATTTCGAAGGAGTGAAGGAACTTTTTGGCCTTAATGAGGATGACAAGTTCATAGGGTTTTTTCACATTGGCGTACCGAAAAGCCAGCCGTCGGCATTGAAACGAAAATCATTTGGCGAAGTCGTGCAATGGGTTCGCGCCTGATCAGAAATCGGTGAACAAATCTTCCGGAATGTCTTCTCCGATTCTTACGTTACTAATATCGCTCGGTGATGGAATGGAGAGTATAATTCCGTTGGCGTTTTTGTATTCCGGGTATCGGAAAATAACAGTTGCCGAAGATTGATTTTTTTTCGGATAGTAATGAAGCTGTTCAATGCGGTTATTTTTCAAGCCCACGAAGAGCACATATTTCGTTTTTCCAGCTTTTGTCTTAAAGTTCACTTCAAGCACATTGTATCGTTTATCATTAACGATTTCTTCGCCAAAGTAAAGCAGCGAGTTGCCCACTTCTTTCAGCTGATACGTAATGAAGATCTTATTCGATGATAATCGCCAGCGTTGGAAGGCACCGGTAAGCTCCTGTTTTACGGCGGTTGAATCCGCCACTTCAGTCCCTCCCATTTGTATGCGACCATCGCGCGAAGAAAGGTTAATGATCGCAATTCGATTCTCGTCTGCTATGCGAACGTTAGATGCTTTTTTGTCCCAGTAAAAATTGAACTTGCCATCCTTCCAGGAGATGAATCTGATTTTTTCCCAGGCTGCTTTTCCGCCAGCGGACGAAATGATACTATCGGCAAGTTCGACTGCAGCGGGGTCTGAATTAACAGCATTGAAAAGTTTCGGTGTGGAATTGTTTCGGGGCTCCGGTTTGGCGTTACATCCAAAAATAAAAAAAGTGACTACTAAAAAGACTACGAGCTGATTCATCGTGCGATTTTCTACTAAGATGATAAAGATTTCTCAATCCTCATCAGCAGGCTGAAACTCCTTCGCTTCTTTAACAATGATCAAATCTCTCGGTTTTCCAACAAGCATCTGTGCCAGTTTACTTGACTTGTTAAGCGACCCAAGCATGAGATTGCGTAGGAAACCTTCCACCGGTAAGATCATCCCGGCGATGCAAACCTGAATGATAAAATCGATCACGGGGCTTTCCTGCTCAAACTGAATGGTGCTGCTAATCAGCGTCTGAATAAATTCGATTAGCAAAATGATGGTGAGCAACGAAAGGATGCGGCTAATGATCCGGTACCGATAGTTTAAACGAAATGACAACAGTACGAGGGTCGATAGTATCGAAAACTCCATCGCGTAAAACCACGCCCTTTTCCAATACGGAGGAAGCACTTCGAAACGCACCGGATCCAGATCTGTTATTTTATCAAATACATTTTTGGATTGAACGAGCAATTTGTAGTCGCCGGGCGGGAGATATGGAAAATCGACCGAGCTTTTCGAAGACCAATCGGACCATTTCTCGGACATGCCTTCGAGAAGGTATCTGAATTCAATTGCATCAGGGCTGACGAAATCCGGCTGGACGATCTCAAATATCACCGCACTCTTTTCTTCAGTGAGATGTATGTTGTTTTTTCTGCCGGTTTTTTTGTTGTCGTTGACAATGGATTTGACGAAAACCGGAAATGGCACAATATCCGCGGTAAGCTTGTTGCTGAAAAATTTGTAAAGCCCATTGCTGCCGCTGATCATCCAGAAATTGCCAGGCTCCTGGTCAGAAGAAATAAAACGAAGATCCGGGAAGAGGTTTAGCAGTTGAAGATTAGATTGTTTGGTCTGCTCGCCACTGACATGCCAGCCATGTGCATCACGATAAAAGATGTGACCTTCGCTGGCGAAGTATTTCAGCGGCGAAGGCAATGAGTCAATGCGTGAAATTTCAGAGGAGGCGTGATCGAAATTGTAGAATCCGCTTCCGTTGGCGAAAATGATATTATCTCCCGCGCGAACGCCGAATGTACTTTCAATGTCGGGATTTGGAACCTCGATTTCATGAATGTTTTCAACTTTTTGTTCCTTTATCTCAACCTGGTAAATGTCATTTAAACCACAAAGCCAGACTTCATTTTCACCACCCTCAAAAATAAAGTCAATTTGATCGTCAAGGTCTTCCAGAAAAGGAATGTCATTCCAACCCTTGTTTGTTTTGATCAACGACTCAACTTCATTATTGTACGTTGAAGCGAAAAGCATGTTATGAAACTCCGACGCATAAACAAAGCGTACAGGTTGTTCAAGAATCACACGAGATTCAAGACCATTCACTTCGTATACGCCACCGAGCCCGGCTGCAATCAGGCTGCCATTGATCTCCAGGATCATATTCACCTTTGCATCTATGCCGTTTACCTTTTTATAAACGCTTTGCGACGTACGCAGCACTTTTTCAGTGCGTTTCTCACGGCGGAACTTAGGGGTGCCTACAGGCTTGTTGCTTTCATTGCTTGCAACCGACTGGTCGGTTGTACTTTTTGGATCTTTTTCGTTTTCTCTGTTCTTTTTTCTTTTCAGAAAGCTGAACAAGCCTTTCTTTTTCGAGGCTGGTTTTTCCTCCTCCTCATTCTTTTCCTCCTCGTTTTGTTGTTCTTTCTTGTTTTGATTTGCTGACTTTGCTTGCGGAACCTCAACGTCTACATAATATACGATATCTTCATAAACATCTTCTTTTTGAATCTTATATAAACCAAGCGATGTGCCTACGTAAGTGGCACCGCGAGATGAATACGCGCAGAGTAGATTTCCTTTTAATCCAGCAAAGTGACCGAATGAACGCAGGGGCATGAACGGCGCAATTCTGCTGAACCCATAGTCATGAGCAACCCAGACATCTTTATTCTGATCACTCATCAATGCAAAGACCTCATTGTCGGGAAGGCCGGTGTCGTAGTTGACAATTTCATTCGTCTCGCCGGTTTCCGGATTTAGAAAAATAACACCGCCGCGTAAAGTACCCAGGGCAATCAGCTGTTTTGTAATGTAGCTTCCGCTGATAACTACACTTACGTCGACATAATCCTGATCTTTTAGTTTGAGCGGTTTTGGTTGTAACAGCTCATCGCACAACCAAAGTTTATTGGAGGTCGTACCAATTACATACTGATCGTCCATGCGGGACGTGAAAACAACATCAGAGTCGAATGAAAGCTTTGACTGAACAAACTTTCCATTTTCGATTTTGTATAAGCCGGCTTCGATCGTATTGACATAAACTGCACCAAAGAGCTCGAATATGTTTGTAAAGAGTCCTGTAAGATCTGTTGCAGGAACAGTTGAAATTTTTCCCGATGAGATGTCGTATTGATAAACCGCATCTTCTTTCAAAAAATATACTTCATCTTTTACCGATACGATCTGAAAAACATCTTTGACGTTTTCGTGCGAAATGAAACTCAGGTGCTGAAAACCGTCGGCATCGAAGTCGATTTTTCCAAACCCTTTCGCTCCGGCCCAGAAAAGATCGCCCGTCGCCGCAATATGCAGCGCGTAGACAGCTGATTCCCCGCGAAGCATATCCCAGTTTTTGCCATCGAATTCCAATACACCGGACTGCGTGGCGAAATACATAATGCCTCGCATATCCTGCGCCATATCGAAGCAGAGGTTGTTGAAATGATCTTTACCGGGAGAATAGTTTGAAAGGAAATAGTTACCGGTTTGCGCAAATGACAGCGAGCTAATAGCCAGCAGTACAAGCAAAATGCTTCTTTTCATTGAACGATGGTTAGGGGGCCCACAAAAATGGGGCTTCCAAGAAAACGAAAAATTTTGAATGTAAACTAGCGATGTAAGGTTAAAGTTAGCTGATCCGGCTCCAGTTCATGGCAGTGGATTTCATGCTTTCCACCTGGGTTCGGATAACCCTGTTTTTCGGTAAAGATAAATCTGGATCATTTTCGAGTATTTCCAATGCACTTTCACGTGCTTTTTGTAGTATTTCCCCGTCCTTTCCAATGTCGGCGATCAGAAGATCGAGAACACCACTTTGCTGCGTTCCCATCAGGTCGCCGGGGCCGCGCAACTTCAGGTCAGTCTCGGCAATTTCAAAACCGTTGTTCGTTCTCACCATGGTTTCGATTCTCACTTTGGCTTCGACGCTCACTTTGAAGTCGGACATTAAAATGCAAAAGGATTGCTCGGCGCCTCTTCCAACGCGGCCACGCAACTGGTGAAGCTGCGACAGTCCAAAACGCTCGGCATTTTCGATAACCATCACTGAAGCATTTGGAACATCAACACCAACTTCGATCACAGTTGTTGCCACCATAATGCTCGTCTCCCCTTTTTTGAATCGAGCCATTTCAAAATCTTTTGCTTCAGGTTTCATTTTTCCGTGAAGAATGCTCACGGCAACATCGGGGAACGCGCGACAAATACTTTCGTATCCATCCATTAGGTCCTTAAGATCAAGCTTCTCTGACTCGTCGATCAATGGATAAACAACGTACACCTGCCTGCCAGCCTGAATTTGTAAACGAAGGAATTGATTTACCTCGAGTCGATGCGAATCAAATTTGTGAATCGTTTTGATCGGCTTCCGGCCAGCGGGTAGTTGATCTATTGTCGAAATGTCCAGATCGCCGTAAAGCGTCATGGCCAGCGTGCGCGGAATAGGAGTGGCTGTCATCACAAGGACGTGTGGCATTACTTCAGGATTTTTTTGCCACAGCCTGGAGCGTTGCGCTACACCAAATCGGTGTTGCTCGTCGATGATGGCGAGTCCAAGGTTATGGAACTGAACTTCTTCTTCGAGCAGCGCGTGGGTACCAATCAGAATTTTAAGTGTTCCGTCCTGCAACAGTGCGTGTATCTTTTTTCGTTCCGATTTTTTTGTTGATCCGGTAAGGAGTGCAATCGGAATATTCATCAGGTCAGCAAACCGGCTGAGGTTGTTGAAGTGTTGCTGCGCCAGGATTTCAGTCGGCGCCATGAATGTGCATTGTGCTCCGCTTCCGATAGCAAGTAATGCACATATAAATCCGACAATTGTCTTGCCGCTTCCGACGTCACCTTGCAGGAGTCTGTTCATTTGATGGCCAGTCTTGAAATCGCTGTAAATTTCCTTGATGACTTTTTTTTGCGCGTCCGTCAGCGGAAAGGGAAGATGATTATTGTAAAGATCAGTAACAAGCGATGCGTCATTAAACACCTGGCCCCGAAATTTTTCTGTCCGTACCAGCTTTAGCTTAAGCAACCGAAGCTGCACATAAAACAATTCTTCAAACTTCAATCGGTATGTCGCGCGGGATAATAATTCCTGATTCTGAGGAAAGTGAATGTTAACCACCGCCGATTGCTTGCCTAAAAGGTCATTTGCACTTATCTGCTCATTTGCAAGTGTTTCTCTGATGCGATCCTTTCCAAGGACAAGCACGTCCTGAATGAGTTTCGACATCATTTTGCTGTCAATAAATTTAGCTTTCAGCTTTTCTGTTAGAGGGTATACCGGTGTAAGACCTTTTCCGCTGATATTTTTTTCGTTCAGCGGCTCAAGCTCCGGATGCGCGATGTTAAACCGCTGGTTAAATCGCGTTGGCTTGCCGAATACAATGTAATCAAGTCCGGGTTTTACTTTGTCATTGATCCAGTTAATGCCTTGAAACCACACAAGCTCTATTTCTCCATTACCATCTGTGAAGGCGGCAACGAGCCTTTTTTTAAATCCTGTGCCAAGAAGTTCTTTGCTTGCAATTTTGCCTTTGATCTGAACGTAAGGCATCTCGTCGTGCAGCTCTTTGATCGAATAGAATTTGCTTCTGTCTTCGTAGCGAAATGGATAGTGCTGAATGAGGTCGCCGTAAGTGAAAATTTTTAATTCTTTGTTGAGCAACGCAGATTTCTGCGGGCCAACACCTTTTAAAAATTCAACTGAAGTATCAAAAAAACCCATATCTGGCCTCGATCGCAATATTGAAAAATTTAGTAACATTAATTTTTAGCCGCGCAGTGAAATTCTGCTATTTTTGTGATCCTAAGCCCCACACTGGTTACTTCAACGATTACTTTACGTATTCAGTAGACGTATTATGATGAACGATTTAAAAGTCTTTAAGGGGATAGAATACATTCAACTCGAAGAGCTACCACAAGCTCAACAGGAGATGATGATCAAAACGATAAATAATAGTTTGTTTATCAAGATCATGATTGACGGAAAGATTATCGCCAATTGTCTGCAATACAAAGACTACTCTAACTGGTATCACACAGTTTACAAGCCAAAGCCTGCCCCGGCCGAACAATCGGTTACATCCGCACCAGTAGCTGTTCAGGCGAAGCTGGTATTAAACAATTAATTATTCCCAGATTCCGTTTTCCGGAATAATTTCCAACACATTTCCTTCTGGATCCCTGAAGTAAAATGATGTTTTGCCGGATTTCCATTTCACTTCATCGATGATCTCGATTCCTTTACTGATGATCTCGGCTTTCGATTTTTCGTAATTGTGTTCCGCGACTTCAAAGGCAAAGTGTTGGTGTCCGCCGCCATAATGGGGTGGAGGCGACGTTTTGTTTCGCGAATCATTGGGATTGAATATCAGCAGTACGGAACTCCCTGCACGCAAAAACAAATGTTTGTTTTCCTGGTAATTGATTAAGGGCATTTCAAGAATCTCGTGGTAAAATCTGAGAGCCTGTTCAAGGTCCTTTACGTATAAGCACGTTTCCTTTATTTTAAGAAACCTCATCGCAAAGTCGTTTTTTGAGTTGTAGATATTCAGACCAGATTTCTTTTACAATATCTGCTGCCGGTTGCTTTTTTTGAATGGCCGCGGCTACCTGGCCGATTTCAAGTTCACCCTCGTGAATGTTGCCCTCAAAAATTCCTTGCTTGGCCCTGCGCTTGCCAAGGAGTTCTGCAAGCTCTTCAACCGATGCGCCACGTTTCTCGGCGGCGTCAACCTGCTGGTAGAAATTGTTCTTCAAAAGGCGCACGGGCGTAATTTGTTTTAATGTTAGCGCCGTGCCGCCTTCACCTGACTTAATGACTTCATCTTTGTAATTATCGTGTCCGGACGACTCTATGCTTGTGGCAAAACGGCTTCCGATCTGTACTCCGTCAGCGCCAAGAATTTCGCACGCGAGCATGCTACGTGCGTCAGCAATGCCCCCTGCGGCAATCAACGGTATGGCTACTGCATCCCGCACCAGCGGGATAAGTACCATTGTGGTTGTTTCCTCACGACCATTATGTCCGCCAGCTTCGAATCCTTCCGCAACTATTGCATCAACACCAGCCTGTTCAGCTTTTTTCGCAAACTTTACGCTCGAGACGACATGAACAACGGTTAATCCCTGGTCTTTTAAAACTCTAGTCCACGTGGCCGGGTTTCCTGCCGAAGTAAAAACAATGTTCACTTGCTCCTCTGCGATGATCCGCATCAGTTTATCAATGTCAGGGTACAGAAGCGGCACGTTTACACCGAACGGTCGGTTTGTTGCAGCTTTGCATTTCTGGATGTGTGTGCGGAGTACTTCGGGATACATCGAACCCGCGCCGATTAGTCCGAGCCCGCCGGTGTTACTCACTGCAGAGGCCAGCCGCCATCCGCTACACCAAACCATCCCCGCCTGTATAATCGGATAGTCAATCGAAAAAAGTTTTTGGATCCTGTTTTGCATAAAGAAATCGAAATTTTTCGCTGAAAAGCGGCCTTTGGTTTTATGACTTAATTCTCAAAAATCCCACGATTTGCATGGAATTATTTTAGCGGTTTAAGTTGTCCACAAAGAATTGATTGATAATGCTGCATATAACAAACTGAATATTAGAGACATAAGTCACTTCTCAAAAGATGTGTTGATAACTCCGAATTTTTGTGGATATCTTTTTATGTTTTCTGTCCCTCAATACAACTCGTTGAAAAAGAGAGTTTTTCGCTCGTGTAAAATCCTGAAATTTTAAAGAATTTTTTCACCTACTTTAAACCGATTCGCATGAAAAAATTATTTCTTACTGCAATTCTTCTCCTTCCATTGATGGTTGCCGCTCAGCCGCCGGCAAAGATTATCAAATTGAAGGATCTTCAAAATCTGATGACATCAAAATCAGATTCAATCCAGGTAATCAACTTTTGGGCAACCTGGTGCGGACCCTGCGTGAAAGAGCTTCCTTTGTTTGAGAAGTTAAATAACAATGGTACAAGCAACGTGAAAGTGTCGCTCGTAAGCCTTGACCTTGATCTCGATCCGAATCCGGAGAAGGTTTACAAGTTCGTTACACGGAAGAATCTGAAGTCGGAGGTATTAATACTTGACGAGCAGGATCCGAACTCGTGGATTGACAAAATCGATCCGCGATGGTCTGGTGCGTTGCCAGCTACACTTATCGTGAACACAAAAACCGGTAAACGAACCTTCTTCGAAGGAGAAGTGGACGAAGAGAAATTAAACAACCTAATTACTGCAATTCAATAAAAACTCAAATGATTATGAAATTTCTGAAGTCAATTGCCCTGATGTTCTTCGTAGGAACAATGATGTCTGCAACTACCGCTGATAATTATGGTCTCGGTGACACCGTTGCAGATTTTAAACTCAAAAATGTAGACGGAAAAAGTTTGTCCCTTTCTGACTTTAAAGATGCCAAAGGAATTATCCTGATCTTCGATTGTAACACATGCCCGTTTTCGAAAGCTTATAATGAGCGCATCATCGCACTCGACAAAACGTTCTCGGGAAAAGGTTTTCCTGTGGTGGCGATCAACTCAAATGATCCGGTTGTTTCTCCTGGCGACTCGTATGACGAAATGGTAAAACACGCTAAGAGCAAGGGATACACTTTTCCTTACTTGTTCGACGAAACACAAAGCGTGGCGAAGGCTTTCGGCGCTACAAACACGCCGCATGTTTTTGTGTTGAATCGTGATGGAGATAAATTTAACGTGGCTTACATCGGCGCGATCGACAATAATGCGCGCGATGAAGCCGGTGCCGACAAAAAATATGTTGAAGATGCCGTTAACGCCCTGCTCGAAGGAAAAGATGTTAGCACAACAAAGACCAAGGCGATCGGTTGTACTATCAAGTGGAAAAATGCTTGAAGTAGGACGTTCCAAATGAAAAAAGTCGCAGCTGAAGAATAAAGTCCTTCACTGCGACTTTTTATTTTGTGAAGCCTTTCATTTCTTCATTTCATAATAAGGCTCTGCGTTGTTAGATGCGATCCAGATAACGGAATTGTTTAGCAAAACTCTATCAACGCGCACCATCGATTGAGTTCGTTCGAACGAGGCTCTAAGCTGGTCGGCATCTGTGGCGTTCCACTTAATTGTCGTAACCGGCGTTTCTTCCTGTGCATCGTGATTGAGAAAAATTCTGATTCGATACTTCTGTTCATGTTTATAGATGAGAAAATTCCGTGGATGATCCAGATTTGGATTGTAAACTTCCTCATCATCGTAAAAGAGTTTTATTTCTTCGGCCTTAAAGCCATTTGGGTTTTCGGGATCAAGCAAATCATTGCCATCGCTGCCGGACACCGAGAATTCAAACGCAATATCCTCTACGAACTGATCTCGATCTTCGTCGGATGAGCAACAAACTAAAATCAGTAGAGTTAAAACTAAAAGAGAAGTTTTCATGAGCTTTAAGATTTTATATCGTAAACAGGTTGGACACTTGAACCAAATAGAGTTTAGTGACGTAGTACATCTGAAGCAGAGGTAGGCCTACCTGAAATGAGATGGGTCATAGTTATTTTTTTCGCCAAAATTAGAGACCGAAAGTCCACGCGACAAACGTGCCCCCTATTTCATTCTCAAAACTTTCGCCTTCGAACCTTGTTCCCTGTTTTCCCTTCGCATTGAATCGATCAACATTTCCAAAAAAAACGCCAGTTTGAGTCCACTAATTCTCGAAGTAGATCACGAACACCTAAAGAATTGAGGGAACGCTGCTCGAAAAGCAACGCTTCTTGTTCACGAAAAGCCTTTTTGTACCTACGGTGCTGCTAATTCGACACCATTTTCAATCCCAGTATCGACCCGATCAATAAAAAAATAAAAAACATTCGCCAGAAGTCAGCGGGCTCTTTAAATAGGAATATCCCCACGATCACCGTTCCCACCGCGCCAATACCGGTCCATACCGCGTAACCGGTTCCCATCGGGATATTTTGAATGGCTTTATTCAGAAAGAAAAAACTGAGTGATATCGATACGAAAAAGGCAATTGCCCACGGACGGTTCGAAAAATTATTCGAAAGCTTCAGCGATGTGGTAAATCCTACTTCAAAGAGTCCTGCAATAATGAGATAAACCCAGGCCATAACGTTTTGTTTACTGTTAGTCAGCGGTGTACAGCCAGACGTGTGCTAAAACTTCCGGCATTCTTATTTAATTGCAAACTTATATTTTTGGAGAAGGAATGCTATGGGTTTAATCAATTCAATATTGACATGGGTGATGAAAAAGCGGATTCATCAGATCGAGCTTTTCATGAAATACCCCCATGATGTGCAGGATGAATTGTTTAAGCGGCTGATCGAGGAGGCACACCTGACTGAGTTTGGCATTCAATATGGCTTCGCGGATATCACCAGCTACGAACAGTTTCGCGACCGCGTTCCCATTCATTCGTACGAGCAGATGTTTCCGTACATCGAACGGCTCATGCGCGGCGAAGAGAATATATTGTGGCCAACAGAGATCCGGTGGTTCTCGAAATCATCAGGTACAACAAGCCATCGAAGTAAGTTTATCCCCGTGTCGCGCGAAGCGCTTGAAGAATGCCACTTCAAGGGAGGAAAAGATCTTATCTCGATTTATGTGAACAACTTTCCGGATACAAAGCTTTTCGATGGCAAAGGCCTGGCGGTCGGTGGATCGCATCAAATCAATGAATACGATTCCAGCACATCATCATTTTACGGCGACGTATCCGCGGTGATCATGCAAAATCTTCCATCGTGGGCGCAGTTTATCCGAACACCAAGTCTTGAAACAGCGCTGATGGCTAACTGGGAGGAGAAGATCGAAAAGATGGCACAGGAAACTGCGAAGGTAAATGTGACCAACATTGCCGGCGTTCCCACATGGACTGTGTTGCTCATTCAGAAAATTGTTGAGCTTGAAAAAAAGAACAACATACTTGAAGTGTGGCCGAACCTTGAAGCATTTTTTCACGGAGCCGTAGCCTTTAAGCCATATCGGAACTTGTTCGAGTCGTTGATTCCAAAATCAGACATGCGCTATTGGGAAACCTATAATGCAAGCGAGGGATTTTTTGGCATCCAGGATCAGCGAGACTCTGAAGAGATGCTGCTCATGCTTGACTATGGAATTTTTTATGAGTTTGTACCTGTCGATGAAATCGACGATGAACATCCGAAAGCAATTCCACTGCATCAGGTAGAGCTCGGCAAAAATTATGTGATGATCATTTCCACGAATGCGGGCTTGTGGCGATACAACATTGGTGATACCGTGAAATTCACGAGCATCGCGCCATACAGGATAAAAATTTCGGGACGCACGAAACATTTCATTAACGCATTCGGTGAAGAGGTGATTATTGAGAACGCTGAAGCCGCCATCACCAAAGCGTGCCGGGAAACGAATAGTATTATCGACAACTTTACTGCCGCACCTGTCTTCCTGGAGAAAGGCCAGCGCGGGGGCCATGAGTGGATCATTGAATTCAAACAGAAACCGGAAAGCATCGAAAAGTTTCAATACATTTTAGATCAGGCGCTCAGGTCTGTGAATTCGGACTACGATGCGAAACGTAATCACGACCTGGCGTTGGTTGCGCCGAAAATCAATGTTGTGGAAGAAGGTACTTTCTATAACTGGATGAAACAACGCGGAAAACTCGGGGGACAAAATAAAGTGCCTCGACTTTTCAACACACGTGAATATGTTGATGATATCCTGAAAATGATAAAGGAGTAGTATCGTATCGATTAAGCTAGCCTCCTTAAAACAAAAAGCCACCTTACGAATGGTGGCCAGTTGCTCTCTCCAAATAAAATATTTTATTGCGCTAATAGTTTGTCGAATGTATTGGTTGCGACGAAGTGATAATTTGGTCTTGCCTTCTCGTATATCGCCCGGGCCCTTGCTTTTCCTTCTTCGGTTTTTATCAGCTCACTGTACAACGGGCTCAAAAATTTTCTTCGTCCTGTGTTGATGAGAAATGTCTCAATCTTAGGATACATTTGCTCATATTGATTCCGGATCGATATTACTCCCCATGCAGTGATCACTTCGGAATTTCCGGATGCAGTAAAGTTACCAAAATTATCTAACGCAACCATTTGTTGTTGAGATAAAGAAGTGGGAAGATTTTTGAGAAAATGTAACCACTCATGTGTGCTCCAGTCTTTGGCCACTTCTTTTTTCAATGGTTGTTCCGCAGTCCACGCGGCGATTACTTTATCCACCGCGGCAAACCTGCTTGCATTTGGCTGTGGTACATTCGCGGGCAGGCCTTCACTGAAGATCCATTCATTAAAATGGTTTTCGTCAAGCGTGATACCAAAGTTGCTTTGGTAATAATTGGTGACGTATGAAATGAAATCATCTGTTCCCATCGACTTGAATGCATTCTCGGTGAAATAGCTTTTCAAAAATGCGTCGAATTTTTCTCGACCGTGCTTTTCCTCGACACTTCGCAGAAAGTAATAACCTTTGTTATAAGCAATGTCTGTCACGCCGTCGTCCGGGTTTCTGCCTTCCAGATCAAGCTTAAGTTTTGTGTCGGCGGAAAGTCCCGCTTCCTTCAATGCCTGTACTTCGTCGCGCAGATCCTGAAGATTTAATGAAGCAAGCATCTCAGCATAATCTTTACCATACAATTTTTCCATGATGCGCGTCTCGAAGTACACGGTGAAGCCCTCATTTAACCAGAAATCGTCCCATGTAGAATTCGTAACAAGGTTTCCTGACCAGCTGTGCGCAAGCTCGTGAGCAATGAGTGATGTTAATGATCGGTCTCCGGCAAGAATCGTAGGCGTCGCAAATGTTAACCTTGGATTTTCCATTCCGCCGAAAGGAAAACTCGGAGGCAACACGATTACATCATATCGCTCCCACTGGTAGGGCCCGTAAAGTTCTTCTGCACCTGCGATCATTTTCTCAAGATCAGCAAACTCGAATGCAGCGTGTTCAAGAATTGTAGGTTCTGCATAAATTCCACTTCGATCACTGATGGCTTTGAATGCGACATCGCCAACCGCCAGTGCAAGCAAATACGAAGCAATCGGTTGTTTCATGTCGAAATGGTATTCGCCGGTCACATTTTTTTCCTTCGGATTTGATGCACTCATGAGCGCAAGAAGATCTTTAGGAACTGTTACATCTGCGTCGTAAGTGAAGCGAATGCTCGGTGAATCCTGGCAAGGTACCCAGCTGCGGGCGAGAATTGCCTGTGACTGCGTGAACATGAATGGATGCACTTTTCCTGCAGTTTGCTGAGGCGACAACCATTGCAAGGCTTCTGCATCGGGGCTCGTCTGGTAATGAATATTTACTTTGGATGTATTGGGAGTGATCATCACCGCCAGGGCTTCGCCCAAAATTGAATCCGTTTCAGCGATCTTAAACTCCGTAGGCTGATCGTTGTCGAGCGTTACTTTTGATATTTTGAGATCCTTGGTATCAAACAGCACGATATCCGCGTCATTCGTTTTTTCAATTGTCCATGTTGCAATTGCGGTGATAACTTTGCTTTCGAAGTTTACGTCTGCTTTCCATGACAAATGTTTTACGCGGGCATCAGCAGGCTGCGAAAAAGAATGAGGATCGGGCTTCGTGACGGGTTTTTGTTCCATGGTTTTGTTTGTGCTACAGCTTAAGAAGATCAACATTGTAAACACATGACTGAGCGTTTGCTTCATATCGCATAAATTTTAAAGTTGGATATAACGAAGAATGGGTAAGTACTAGTTGTAAACAAATGTACCGAACTCACTCTTTACGGTGACTTGCTTTTGAGAAGCTTCTTCGACATGGCCTATGACCTGCGCATCAACCCCAAAGCCTTTGGAAATAGAAATGATCTCGTCTGCATACTGCGCGTCAACATAGAATTCCATACGATGGCCCATGTTGAAGACCTTGTACATTTCTTTCCAATCCGTTCCACTCTGTTCCTGAATCATTTTAAACAATGGAGGAACAGAAAAAAGGCTATCCTTTATGACATGCATTTTGTCAATGAAGTGCAACACTTTTGTTTGCGCGCCCCCGCTGCAATGCACCATACCATGAATTTTTTTTCGCATTTGCTTTAGCACACGGATCACAATCGGCGCATAGGTACGTGTGGGAGATAACACAAGCTTGCCCGCATCTATGTCAACGCCATGTACCTGGTCAGTTAGCTTATAGGAACCAGCGTAAGCGAGCTCTTTTGGAACTTGCTGATCGTATGATTCGGGAAATTTCTGCTGATACATTGAACTGAAAACATCATGGCGCGCGGACGTTAGCCCATTGCTGCCCATGCCGCCATTGTATTCGCTTTCATAGTTGGCTTTTCCGTACGATGCAAGCCCGATAATAACATCGCCTGGTTTGATATTGTTGTTGTCAATGACCTGATCGCGACGCATCCTGCATACAACGGTGCTGTCAACGACAATCGTTCGCACAAGGTCTCCGACGTCGGCGGTCTCACCCCCGGTGCTGATGATATTCAGTCCGTTGGCCCGCAGCATTTCAAGAATCTCTTCTGTGCCGTTAATAATCGCTGAGATGACTTCACCCGGGACAAGATTTTTATTTCTTCCGATTGTCGAGGAAAGCAAAATGTTTTCTGTGGCACCAACGCAAAGCAGGTCGTCGATGTTCATAACAATTGCATCCTGCGCTATTCCTTTCCACACTGATACATCACCAGTCTCTTTCCAGTACATATACGCGAGCGACGACTTTGTGCCCGCCCCATCTGCATGCATAACAATGCAGTAATCACGGTCATTGCCGAGATAGTCTGGTACGATCTTGCAAAACGCTTTTGGGAACAGGCCTTTATCAAGGTTTTTGATGGCCAGGTGAACGTCTTCCTTCGATGCGGAAACTCCGCGCTTGTTATAGCGATCCGACACGTAACTAAATGTTTTGGAAAGCAAAGGTGCAAATTATTTTCTTAAACAGGCATTTCTTATATCGTCACGTTCTGGAATGAAATAATTGGATTTTATTGATGACGCTAACCAGCATTATCGGTATCTTGCATCTGATAACTAAAACCTTTTTCTAATCAAACCCTAATTATTATGAAAGTAAAAAGTGTACTATTCCTCGCGGTGATCATGCTGACTTCGTCAGTATTAAAAGCACAGGATGAATTTAAGAAATTCAGAGTCGGTATTGGTCTCGGTTACGCGATGGCCAGTGGCAAAGGTTCTTCTGGTGGCGTCCTTTTCGACATTGAGCCGGGATATCGAATCACGGACCAAATTCTGGTGAATTTGCGTTATGAAAATGCCGTAATTGTTCGAGGATCGGCCACGGAAACAGAGGTTGATCTGGACGCCGCCGGCATTGGCTCATACACATTAAACGGTCAGTATTATTTTGGATCGGATATGTTCCGCCCTTATGTTGGCCTGGGCTTTGGATTATACTCACTCGCAGCTATTAGCGTTAACGCCGGATCTACTGGCGGGGGCGCCGATGTCTCGGCAGAAAATAAGTTCGGCGTATATCCTCGCGTTGGTTTTGATTTTCGTCATTTCACTATGAATCTTGACTACAACATCATCCCAAATACGACAGGAGAAGCAGGAACGGAATTTAAGAACAGCTACATCGGTATCCGCATCGGTGGATATTTTGGTGGCGGCAGAAACTAGAAATTGCTCAAAGTCACGCTAAAGGCTGCCCTAACCGGTAGCCTTTATTTTTTGCATAGCGCACGAAAAAACTCCCACGTCACAATTCCCAGGCAGACTGAAATATTTAATGAGTGCTTCGTTCCGTGTTGCGGAATTTCGATTGCAACATCCCCAAAGGGAATTGCTTCTTCGCTTACGCCATTTACTTCGTTGCCAAAAACAAGGCAGTATTTTACTCCGATTTTCGGACTAAAGTGATTCAACGGAATACTTTCAGACGTCTGCTCGATG
>DASPJN010000004.1:0-19757 GCA_035628595.1 Chryseosolibacter sp. | reverse complement strand
AGCTCGGCATCACGGTCATTGCCCAGTAGTTGAAATGATGAAAGAATAAAGAATAAGAAAGCGCAGGTTTGGATGTTGGTTTTTGCCACGGGTGGTTTATTTGGATTGTGTAATAACGATTTGGTCACTGTAAACATCTTTCAATTGCTGGATGATTTCATTCCATGTCTTAAAGTTAGCTTTACGTACGAGGCCATCCGTTATGGTAACTTCATTGCTGTAATGAATTTCATTTCCGACTTGTTTAAAGCTGATGTCGAAGGTGAATTCTTTATGTGCTTTTTTTAAGCTCGCAGGAAGATGTGTCACCTTATACCCGACCGGCACTTTCAATTTCTTGACCGTTTTCTGTTTTACTTTCCGGTTGAAATAATAGTCAGATTGCCGGTCATCTTCGAGTTTGAGATCGCCGAATGCCTTTGCCCATTCAAGGTCAATGTAAACATCCTTTCCAAAACGCGACACTTTGTTTGTTAATGAATAGTTGTATTGAAGATGTAAAGGTTTCTCCCTGTCGGCAGGCGGCTCATTCAACACTTCGATCTTGTCAGTATTCGCATGATCGGAGATGACGAGATTATCAAGGATTTTTCTTTTGTCTTCGGCCTTGACATAATTGGAATAATACAGAATCTGCGTTTTCGCTTCGCCTTCAAGTTGCAGCTCGCCTTTGCCCTTCAGAATATCCCCTTCCAGGGATAGCGTTTCCGTTCTCGAGATCAGGTTTGACGCCGGATCTGATACGGGAACTTTGCTGAGCACGTATTCTTTCCCGTTCTCGATCAACATTTCTTTTCCCTGAATTCTTTCTCCATGCTTGCCGAGGGCGATGTACTTTTCGGTTGGATCCAGAATGTACTGCTTACCGTTTGCATACACCGTGCAAATCATGTGATTGTCAACGGCCAAAGTTGGAACGGTGTAGTTATACGGGATCCGGTTTGTTCCGATCCACGTAAGGCGTGCATCAAACCCGGCAGTTTTGAGCATTTGCTTTGTCAGGTTAGCCATCCCTTTGCAATCGCCGTAACGGTTGGTGTATACGTTTTGCGCGGCGTCCGGCTTAAATCCCGCAATGCCATCTTCAAATGCGATGTACTTGATGTTGTCCTGTACCCAATAGTAAATTGCCTTAATTTTTTCTTCGGGTGTTTTGGCTGTTGCTGTCAAACGTTTGACTTCTTCTTCAAACGCAGTCTTATCGTTTTGCACCTGGTTCACAAGATCGCTGTACCACTTGTAAAGATCACCGATAGAGGCAAGAACGGTTTTCTTTCCCGATGATGTCGTGTAATCTTTCGTCACCACCAAGATGTGTGGATAGTGATAAAGAAATCCCAATGAGTTTGATTCAGAAATGAACGCTTTCAGGTTTTTAACTGTGTATTTGTAAATGATACCATTCGCAGTTTCAGTTTTGGTCTTCGTAATGTCAAATCCTTCAAAGTTCTTCTCGACAAGATCGACGTTCACATTTTTTGAAACATTAAAAACAATTTCGCGCGACTCAACCGGTAGCTCATCATGGAAAAATACTTTCGTCAGATATCGCGGATCATCGTAGGTAGATTTTGCTTTAAAAGTTGCTTCCGTTCCTTCGTTAAAGAAATTGAATTTGTACACGCACACTTTTGCATCGGAGTAGAAAATGTCGTCGATCTCGTAATTTCCACAGGCATGCGTTGATTTTAGTGCCCGCCCATTCGCCATTCTAACGTCAACGTCCTGGGTTGAAACATTATCGTTGTAATAAACATTTCTTACATAGTCGATATTTCCTTTCAGTGAGATAATGTTAACAGTTTCTGTAAGCGGAACCTTACATTGCTCGCCGGATACAACGAAATCGTAAGTCGAGTTATAGTTATATGCTATCAGTGCCGACTTCCCTGACAGCGGTAGTGCCTTCAACTGTTTTACGCGCTCCGGATTGATATTTTTCTGAGAAAATGCCACGGTGAATGGCAATGCAAAAATCAATATAAGGTATGCCCTCATTTGTGGGTATTGTTGGTTATGGTACACAAAAGTTGAATTTATTTCGTTCGAAATATCGGCAATATCAATTCGGAACTTACATGATCTTCGTTAGTCCTTATGGGTTTGTAGTCGTAGTGAAGGATCAGCCCGCGAACTACTGTTTTGATTTAGTCTTCTTTCCGGTTTTTAACTTGGTCAGGGTTTCCCGTACTGCGATCTTTGGCAGGGAGTCAGCATTCTTTTTCACGTAATCGGCGACTTCCTCCTTATAATGTTTGATGAGACTGCGCAGCAACCATGAGATAGCTTTTGTAATAAGGATTTCATTTTCACCTTTCAAACGTTCAATGTTTTCGAAAGCCAGCTTGATTAAGCGTTCGTCCTGGTGATGTCGGACCGGGGAACAAAGAAACACAAGCGATGCCCTTCGTTTATGAATGTTATCACTTTTAGAAAACTGCTTTAGCAACCGTTTCCATGCAGAAAAATTTGGAACGATGTGTAAAATCGAATGTTTGTTTGTACACACCGCATCAACTTCAGCCCAGCCTTCCAGGTGATCAAGCCAGTCAGTAAACAATTCAGGTTCGAAATCACGTTGCGCTTTTGTGATGTAATCCAGCAGCATTCCACCAACGATTTTTTCTGTCGCTGACTTGCCTTTGATCAGGCTTGTAATAACATCGGCGATCTGTGACGCACTCAGGTGCTTATGCGAAACGGCCCACGATTTGGCAATTTCACGCAAGCTTGGGGCAGCAATTTCATATCGTGGATGCGAGGTGCCTAGGTACGTATCGGAGATCGTGTGCTTTGTTCCCTGCCCCGAGCGCATTTCTATCTGGGAAAGTATCGAGGCATGAAAAGCGTTAGCCATAAATGTTTTATCTTTCGGGTCGAAATTACGAAACAAAGCGACGCTGCGTTGTAACCCCGCCGGTGATGAAAATTCCGTTCCTTTTTGCATTGTTTATTTTGGCACTGACCGCTTTCGGCCAGCAGAAACGCGACTTTGGTGCGGAGGCATATCAGCTTAAAAACTTTCTGTTAAAAAAGCATATATCGCCACGAACAATTGATGATGAATTTTCAGAGGATGTTCTCACCAAACTCCTACATGACCTGGATCCGTACTTTATCCACTTCGCAGACGCGGATATCAAGGCACTTGGACTACATACGTTTTCGATCGATAACGAGATAAACAACGCCGAGTGGAAATTTGCGCCAGCCGTTACCGAATTATACCAGCATAGACTTCAGGAAAGCATCGTGTTTCTTGAAACAATATCGGCTGAATTGTTGACTTTGGATAAACAGGATTCCTTCATCTTGGATCCTGGCGCGTGGAGTTCTGAAAGTGAATTACAAAAGCGAAGAATCCAGTGGCTGAAATTTGAGGTCATCCAAAAAATCAGGTTACTCGCTGATAGAGACTCGACATCGATCAGTGACCTTAAGAGCAATTTTCAGCGAGCCGTGTCAGCTGTCAGGAAATCACAAATTCAAAATCTGAACCGCATACTGAATTTTCCAGGCGGTTTCGAGGACTATGTTGCCATTGCATATTTCCAGGCGTTGACCGCTGTGTTTGATCCGCATACAATTTATTTGTCACACAAGGATGTAAACAGTTTCATTGGCCAACTTGCCACCGAGGATTACTTTTTTGGTTTTACCATCGGCGAAAATGAAATCGGCGAGGTTTCTATTGTGGCGCTTGCGCCCGGAGGCCCGGCATGGAAATCGGGTGAAATTCATGTATCCGACGTGCTTCTTTCTGCGAAGGGGAGCAATGATCAGATTGCGGACTTCACCGGCTTGACTAATGTTGAGGCGAATGAATTGTTTGACGTGATTGAAGATGCCACCGTTGAGTTTCGTTTCCGCAAAAAAGATGGAACTGAAAAGTACGTGACTCTAAGCAAGGAGAAAATGCAGTCTGATGAGAGTGCAGTGCGAAGCTTTGTCCTCCACGGGCCGAAGAAGGTTGGCTACATTCATCTTCCGGATTTCTATACAAGATGGGGCTCGGATTCAGAAGGCTCGCGTTGCGCAAATGATGTTGCGAAAGAGATTTTCAAACTCAAGCGCGACGGTATCGATGCGCTGATTCTGGACGTTCGTTTTAATGGCGGCGGATCGCTTTATGAAGCAATGTCGATGGCAGGTATTTTTATCGATGAAGGGCCTGTTGGGATAATTAAAGATCATTCGCAGAAAGTCACGACGTTGAAAGATGTAAATCGCGGAACTGTCTACGATGGACCATTCGTACTGATGGTAAACGGGCAAAGTGCGTCTGCATCGGAAGTTCTCGCTGCCGCAGTCCAGGATTATAACCGTGGGGTCGTCGTCGGTGGACAGACATACGGTAAGGCTACAGGCCAGCAGATATTCCCGATTTCATCAGATGGTGATGAAACCGACATCGTGACGTCAGTGGAAGAGAACGGTGGTTTTGTTAAAGTTACGACCGAGCGCCTTTATAGAATCACAGGCCAGAGTGTTCAGGGAACAGGCGTTACGCCGGATGTTATTCTTCCTGATATTTTTGAAGCCCTCAACTACAACGAAAGTCACAATCCGTTCTTTTTACAACCTGACACGCTGGCAAAGAAGACTGCATACAAAGCACTGCGCGAAATAGATCACACATCCCTTCGGAACAAAAGCTTTGAAAGAGTCACACAATCTCCACAATTTTCATTTCTTCAAAAGGAGATTGATCGCAATAAGGCAGACCATCGCCGAAGCGTTTGTGTGTGTTGGGATGAAGTGTTAACAATCGGATCTGTCAATGACCAGCCAGACGGAAACGCGGCGCAGATTTTTGAAGTGCATAACAATTCAACCGATGAAAAAAGACTCGCCCTTGACGAATATGCCCGGGCGTTCAACACGCAGTGGAAATCGAGGCTCACCGATGATATTTACCTCCGTGAAGCATTCTTAGTAGCCACAGACCTCATTGATCTGACATCACATTAATCATGAAGAAAATTATTACAATCCTATTCGTGTTCATAAACCTTTTGGCATTTAGCCAGCAAGCTGATTCCCCTGTTACACATATGGAGTTTTTAACCAACAGGGAACAGGAGCTTTCCAAATCTTATCTCAGCTACATGAGCGAAGTCGCTCACGGAAACCGTGCGCGCAAGATGGAAAAAAAGCGGCAGGAACTAATCAATCAGATCCGCGGCTCTCTTGGAGATGCGGCGAAGCTGAGACCTTACAAAGGCGATGCTTCTTTGCGCGATGCATACAAGAATTATTGGGATATTCTTTATAAACTCTTCAATGAGGACTACCATAAAATTGTTGATATGGAGGCCATTGCTGAAGAGTCGTACGATGCAATGGAAGCTTATTTGCTTGCGCAGGAGCGTGCGGGACTTGTACTGGAGGAAGCGCACGATAAGATTATCCCCGTGTATGAAAGTTTTGCTGCAAATCATAATGTTCAACTCGTCGAAGGTGACGACAGCAGGATGAACAAGAAGCTACGACAGGTAGCAAGGGTGAACAAGTATTACCACACGATGTTTTTGATCTTCTTCAAAAATTTTAAACAGGAAGCTTACATGTGGGATGCCTACAATAAGAAAGATATTAACGGCTTTGAGCAAAACAGAAATTCATTACTGCGTATCAGCGATGAAGGCCTGGCAATGCTTGATACAATGAAAACTTTCAACAACGACCGAACGCTGGTTTCCGCGTGTCAGAAGCTGATCACGTTTCACAAGCAAGAGGCCACAGATCTGACGGCCGGCCTTACTGACTTGCTGATCAGGGAAGATGAATTTAATAAAATTAAGAAAGCGTTTGATGCAAAGCCGCAGACGAAGCGAACTGAAGCTGATGTCAATAATTACAACCAGGCTGTGAAGGAAATGAATGACGCTGCTTTAAACGCAAATAAGAATCTGACCTTATGCAACGAGGGAAGCGCAAAAACACTATCGTATTGGGAAAATGCCAGGCGAAAATTTATGGAGACACACGTGCCGAAATCGAAATGACATATTCATGTGATGCTGATGTCACATTCAGTCTCACTACAAAAAAACAAAGGGCCACAACGTCTTTGTGAACCCTTTATTTAGTTTTGATAGTTGGCCCTCAAAGCTAACAACTTCTGTTGGATTTTTCGCGAAAAATGTTGTCTGGTTTTCATGACAATTATCCGTAGAGCGCTCGCATCCGTACTGCTTTTTCGTTACAGTACCATTATAGGAATGAGAAAGGATCCAATACGGGACTAATTCTAGCTAATCAGTGCATTGCTTTATGCACATCGATAAAATGTAGTCTGTAAAAAATCACAAACTGTTACTTTGAATTCAACAAATGAAATGCTTGTCGTATGTGTTAGGTCGTTAAAGCCAGAATGTAAAATGCGTGCTTAAGCGGCTTGCTATTTCTTGGATTCTTTCATTTGCTTTAGCTGATTCTCCATAATCGCTTGCTTGGCGCTCAAGTCATTGATTATATCCCAAAGATCACTACTGTACGAAAGTTGTTTGCTGATGAACGCCTTGAACTCCCAGACTTCAATGATCTCAGCGGCGTGAACAACGATGGGCTCGTACGCGCTATTCTTGTTATCGGAATTCAATATTATTACGCGATTCGCATCATCCTTTAATCTGTAGGTTACACGCTTAATCATGATTCCCTTGGCTGTTACCACAACATACACGTGGCCATCCTTAAGGTTGTAAATGTCTTCGACGTACGAAGCGATCACAACATCGCCATCATTTAATCCGCGGCTACCAGGTTGACGCATACTATTGCCGTCTACTTCAAACATTCTGTGGTGGGCCGTCTGATTGATCAGAATAGGAAGAGAGAAAGCGGGAAGTTTTCGAATGAATTCAGGATCAGAAAAAGCAGACTGGTATCTTCCTTGTTCTTTCGCCGGAACATATGTGATCAATTCATTTTTATTGACATCCACAGGTACAATCAACCGTCGGACGGCCTTACTCTTTAACGATTCACCATCGCTGCTCACCAGTTCAGTTCCTGGCTCTGATACATGTGCAAATTGATAATCTTCGCTTACT
This sequence comes from Chryseosolibacter sp., assembly GCA_035628595.1. GTDB lineage: Bacteria > Bacteroidota > Bacteroidia > Cytophagales > Cyclobacteriaceae > Chryseosolibacter. The sequence goes on along the minus strand of DASPJN010000004.1, from coordinate 12,699 downwards.
GTTGATGCATTACGAACTGTGTCCGAAACCCTTGATTCATACATACCTTCCAACTCGTCTTTTGTCTTCGGCACATTGCTACCAAACAGTAGCCACTCAAATGTGAAACTGGTGAGTTCTGTAACGGCTGAAAGAAATTGAATGGAATCGATGTCTTCGGTCTTGTTAAGCTGCTTTGCAACAGCAGCTTGCGACACATTTAACCTTGCGGCAAGTTTTTCCTGGCTGATACCCTTAGCCCGCAGCGCATCTTTTACCCGCTGATTCCGAGACATCTATAACTATTTTTCATTGTTATAACTATAGTTATTGACAATAATAACCTAAAGGTATATATTGTATAACAATTGCTTATAATACTTCACAAGTTAATACAATGGCATTCGATTCAAAAACCCGCGAGACATTGCTGAAACTCTTTAAGGGAACCAGCTATCGGAAGATTATTTCTGAGCGCGCCAAAGTGCATCCAAACACGGTCGCGAACGTGCTGAATGGTAACGATAATCCGGCGGTAGAGCTTGAGATTCTTATTTATGCTCAAGAGATACAACCGGCGAAGGAACAGGAGGAACGAAAACGAATCGAAGCGCAAAAGATCCTGAAACGATTATCGCGATAAGCAGCTGATGACGAGCATTAATGATCCGACCTTTTAACGTTAGCCGGGCAATTAGAAAAGATGACGGCCAGCAGTCGCCCATCAGAAACGTTAAGCACTCACTAATTGAGAAGAATTTTATGTAGCCCCGGCAGGAATCGAACCTGCATCTTCAGAATCGGAATCTGAAATTCTATCCATTGAAATACGGAGCCAAATTATCCTCCCGATAGCGATCGGGAGAAATACGAAGCCAAAATCTTATATCAGGATTCCCCGGCTGAGAACGACTACATCAGCCCAAGGGATCCTGCCGATCTCTTATCCGCGCAAAAATAAGCGAAAATTGGATTCTTTTAGCAGCTTGGGTCAAACTTCCGGTTACGGGCTACATGTCCTCGCGCAGACGGCGCATTGGGCAAAAAAAAGTCCTTCCCGTGGAAGGGAAGGACTTAGCGTAAAAAAGGTAGAGAATTACTTTACAACCGCCAGTTTTACCATAACCCGCCCCCTATTGGTGTCAAGCGTCAGGATGTAAATTCCGTGGCGGAGATTTGATACGTCAAGCTGGCGGTTTGACGAGGCCAGTGGCGTCATCACACGGCCACTCAAATCAATCATTTGAATGTGTCGCACCTCTAATCCTGTAGGCGTGTGCAATAGCACTTTGTCCGATGCCGGATTCGGGTACAAATAGATTCCATTGCCTTCATCATCAAGTGCCGACGTGACGATCGCAATACTGATGTTTGCTTGTGTCGACACCATGTAGTCTGAAACAGAAACTTGCATCTCACGTCCAGCCGCGATACCATCAAGCGCAGCCGCGTCAGCAACAGTAACCTCGCCGGTAGTGGGGTCAATTGAGAAAGCGCCATCATCATTCCCGTTAATGAGCGCATAACTCAACGCATCGCCGTCTGCATCTTCGGCAGACACGGTTCCTATTATCTGTCCATTCTGTGGCTCCAGGCCAAGATCAAATACAACATCACCAACGACAGGTGCGTGATTGTTCGGGTTGATGACATTAAGCTTCCAGTTAAATGGGATCTGAAATGGTCCATTCAATGCCCATTTGATATAAAGGATTTGTCCTTCGGTGAGGTTGTCAACCATAAGGTCACTAAGCAATTTGGTCCAGTCGTCCGTGTTATCGTTTGAGGCGAGCAGCGTTCCCTCGCATGCGTCCCAAACTTCAACATACGTGTCAATGTACCGATCATTCCCTTCCATAGAACTCAAATATGCACTTCCGTCAAACGGCATGGTGTAGGTATACCATGCGGGCGCACCACTGGAATGATGTGTGCCATGTGATGCTTCACGCGGCGTGGCACACAAATCGCCTTCTTCAAGATCAGTGACCGTAAGTTCCCAGTCAAATGAATTACGTTCGCCCGCCTTTAATTCTCCGAAGAAAATCCGTACTTCCTGCCCTGCAGAAAGACCCGTAACACTGATCGAGTCGTCGCCAATAGCGTAGTCGTTGAATCGATCGCAATCAGCGGTAATACCTAAAGTTCTCGCATAAGTTGATGGCACCGTAAGACGCTTGATATTAAGCTTTTTGTTGTCTTCAGGCATTGTGAAAGTATACCAGAAAAAATTGCTGATATAGTTCGGAACGGAGTTCTCACCAATTAATGCCTCCGCAGGGAAACTGCACACCAGTCCTGGATCGGGTTCACCCACTGTCAACTTCCAGTCAAATGTATATTTTTCAGAGACGTAGAAATTCGACCATCTTATCAACACTGTTTCGCCTTCCTGCAATTCTTCAAAATGGACGAAGCTTTGGCTATCGCCGAAGTAATCATCGCTTGAAGCAATTATTTCACCATCACATGTACTGTATACTTCAAGATTTGTATTAAGCTCAGAATGACCAATTGAATTGATCGTAAGCGGTCCGGTTCTCGGCATTGTGAACGTGAACCATGAAGGGACGGGTTTCATCGCATTGTTGATACCTTCGACGGCCGTGATCGGATCTTCACAAGAGTCACCCTGCCGTGCGGCATCGCTCACAATTTCCCAATCAAAAGGTTGAAACGAATATATGCCCGACCATTTGATGAGCAGAGTTTGTCCTGCCTGCACGTTTTCGACGAGTGCTTCACTTTGGAAGTATTGAATAAAATCTTCAAAGGAGAAAATGTCGTCGCTCGATGCGAGTGTCTCTCCATTACATCCATCAAACACCTCGAGATAGGTGTTGTTGAACGTGAATGCGCGCGACGAAATGATTAAATTTCCGGTAGCCTCGGCTGTATAGGTAAACCACTGCGTAGCATAAGTTGCATGATTGAGTCCATACGATGCTGGTAATGGATCATCGCAGGTGTCACCCTGCCTCTGCGGAATTTCATCCAGCGTCCATGTCGCACTTCCGAATGGATATCCGACGGTCCAGTAGATCATAATGCGATCACCCGCGTTTAATCCTGAAACGAACGCTTCATCTTCTTCCTGGAACAAAATAGTTGCTGCATCCCCACAACCCTGAAGCAGCCCGACAAAAGACCTTGGCGACTCTTCTGACGGCTCGAATTTAACGTGCAGGCTACCCGCCTCTGTCATAACGTAATCATACCACATCGGCGTATTCGATGCGGTGTTTGTGCCTTCAGTTGCTCTTATGGGATTATAGCAATCATCACCCGCCGCTGTATTTTGAACTTTCAATTCCCATGTAAACTCCTCGGTGATGTCATCGATATCCCAAATAATAACGATTTCTGTACCCGCAGGCAGATTCACTGCACGCGATAGGCCTTGATCAGAATCAATGAAGGAAAACGTCTGGCAATCGTTGCTAACATAGATGGCTGCATCGATTGGTTGACTTGCAAATGCGCTGACTGTTTTTCCTGAAGCCGGTATTATAAACTTTGTCCAGAAGAGGTTCGCAAAATAATTATGTTCAGGACGGTACTCCACGACGTTTGTCCCAACGACAGCCTGCTTCGCTGTGATACAGTTGTCGCCTGCCAGCGGCTCAACTTCTTCTATGAACCAGTCGAAACCATCATAGGACCATTTCTCGGACCAGAGAATATAAAACGTTTCGCCAGCTTCAAGTCCATAGAGGATCAGTTCACCTTGCGCGTAAACATTTCCGCCACTCAGGGCATTATCGTTGTCGGCGGTGATCGGTCCGTCGCATTCCCTTTTGATCATCACGTGTGTGTCAACCTCTGTGGTTCCGATCGAACTGATTTTAAGATTCGTGAATTTTGTGGTAGTGTATTTGAACCATTGCGGCGCCGCATCGGTATGATTGGTGCCGAGCTGAGCTTCTTTAGCTATATCGCAGAGTTCGCCGTTGTTGTAAGGCAAACTTTCAAGTGTCCAACGCAGGTTGCCTACATCCGCATCACTTTCCCAGTGAACGAGAACTGTCTCGCCCGCTGCCAATGGGATATCATTCAAAATAATACTATTTCCGTTTGTTTTGGCAACTGGCTGGCCATCGCATTGTTTGAAAATCGACAGTATGATTTCTCCCGTGTGTTCCGTCGATGTGTTGATATTGATCTTTCCAGCATCAGTCATCGTGAATGTGTACCAATAGCTGAACGGCGCATCATAAGGTATCGTGTTCTCACCACTATTCGCAACACCTGCATCGTCACACGATTCACCAGCACGTACAGCTTCCGAGGTTAGTGTCCAATCGAAATTCCCGCCTGAGGCATCGAACGCAATGTAAATTAACTCACCTTCTGAAAGATCATAAATCGTTGTTGAAGTGTTACTGGATTTGAGTGTTGTCAGTTGCGCACAAGTATTTCCGTACACAGTGAAATCATGCCCGGGCGAATTAATAGTGATCTTTTCATTCGCGGCGGATTCATATTTATACCAGAATGTCGTAAAATCAGTTGCAGCTAAGCTATTTGTCCCTGTCGCGGCCAGCGCTGCAACACCACACGCAGCACCTGTTTGTGGTTCCGCAACCGCTAATTGCCATTCGAAGGCTTCGTACATGTCGTTCTCCCAAAGGATCTTAATGGTTTGTCCGGCCTGTAATGAAACCGATAATGCAGATTGCAACGTACCGGAGGCATTATCATTACTCATGATCGGCAAGGCATTGCAGTCACTGTAAATACTCACGCGTGTGTCGAGTTCCGTGGATCCGAGTGAAGAAATGGATACCACTTCGTCAGCAGATGCCGTATATGTAAACCACGATCTGTTATTCCAATCGGAAGCATTCGCTCCAACGACGGCGTCTGGCGCAATCTGACAGGCAACGAGAGAAGTTCTTCGAGGGCTGACCTCCATCACTGTTCGTATCCGTGACTTCTGATCGCTGGTGAAAATGTTCATACACGCATCCGTGCTGTAATCCATATAGTTCTCGATCATATCAACTCCTTCATCTGGACAACTATCGCGGAATTCGCAGCTTGTGTTCGGGCCGGAAGCATTCGGTGTGTCTGCACAGAAATCATCGACACTGCAATCGCCATCGCCCCAAATGTGACGTAAGCCAAGCCAGTGACCAACCTCGTGGGTCGTAGTGCGGCCCATGTCAAAATTCTCAGCGAGGTCGCCAACACGACCGAAATACTGATAACCGATTACAACGCCGTCGGTATGCGCCGCGCCATCTTCGGGTAAGCCTTCAAGGCCTGAGAATGAAGGGAACTGTGCATATCCCAGGTAGCCGGAAAAACCTCCGCCAAACTTTAGAACCCAGATATTGAAATAACGATCCGGATCCCATTGCGTATTTGGCTTTAATTCCAATTCAATGATATCGTAGTCATAATACGCGCTGTATCCGAATACACGATTGATACCCGGCTCTTGCAATACCTTTCCTTGCGGGTCAACGAGGACGGGAACAAATTCGATATTGATGTCTGCGCCACTAGGATGATCGTTGTACCCAGCTCCAATTCTTCTGAAATCCTCGTTCAACACCTCGAATTGTGAGAGAATTTGCTCCTGACTGATATTCGATCCTGTACCTAGGGGTTCGCCGTGATGAACAATATGCACGACCGTGGGGATTTGATACACGATCTCTCCTTCGGTGTTCATCCGACTCATCTCTCGTTTCATTGCAAGCTTGTTTTCAAATGCTGCTGTACCCAGACGTGTTGGAAACTTTTCGGCCAGGTTTTGTTCATGTTGCACTGTAAAGCAATTGCGCTCCGTAGCAACGGGTGCTTCACCGATGTGTACATTCGGCTTGCCTGAATTGAGTTTCAGTTTGTTTGCCTGAATGGAGTCAGAAAGGAAGGGCGAGAACTGCGTGGGTCTTTGCCTGACATCGTTGTTGTGGCGAATGATTGATTTTCCCCGATGGGCTGATTGTTGTTGTGCCAATGATAAATGGCTGACACTACATGCGATCGTGAGCAGGATAAACCTGTAGAAATGCTTCATGATTTAAGGGTTGATATGACTACTGGCGCTTAGACACAGCAAAGGCTGCAAACGTTTACCGGGATCGGACGTTTATGATGTGATGCGTAACTCACATGAAGATGTGAGTTACGGATCTCGGAGGTAACCACTTTTTTTTTTCTAAATCGGCTGTGAACTTACATGTAGACAAAACCCCACTCCGGTAGAAGGCTCAAAAATCAGCCATCCGGATGACGTCTTTTGGAGCGGAGATCGTTATATTTCATTGCCCATCCTTGAGGTTGACAACATTTCACGCAAGTGCTAGCGCTTCGTTAAGTGGCAACCCTGTCAATGCATCGCTTATGAAATTTGACCCGAGCAGCAATCTATCTGTTCGTGTTCATACGTTTTAGTTGGCCAAAGTTTATCTGTCTTTTGTCTGACGGGATCTCTGAATAGTATTCCGCGGCCAGTTACAGACGTCCGTATTAGGGATATGGCGGATGCATAAACATGGACATTTAATTCAGGGATAATGACAATCAATAAGAGCTATTTGAATCAAGGCGCGAATTTTTATTCTTTTTCTCTATGAACGAAAACAATCCTGTGGAAATCATTTTGGTTGAAGACAATCCTGATGAAGCCGGCCTAACCATTCGGGCGCTCAAAAAATACAATCTGGCGAATCATCTGCTTCATCTGCAGGATGGGGAGGAAGCCATAAACTTCATTTTTAATGAAAATTTAGCCGGTTTGCCAAAAGTGATCATACTCGATCTGAAAATGCCTAAGGTCGATGGCATAGAAGTTTTAAAGAAGCTAAAATCTGACGAACGTAAAAAAATGATTCCAGTAGTCGTACTAACCTCCTCGAAAGAAGACCGTGATATTGTAGAATCTTACAAACTCGGGGTAAATGCTTACATCGTTAAGCCAGTAGACTTTGACAAGTTCGTTAAAGCGATTTCAGAAATAGGATTTTTCTGGCTGCTGCTAAATCAGCCTCCGAAATAAACAAAAAAGATATGGAGCAGGAATTGAAAATACTGATGCTTGAGGATCTAGAAGATGATGTAGGGCTCATCGAACGCATCTTGCATAAACAGGGAATCCGGTTTGTGTCTCGGCGGGTTGATACAAGAGAAGAATTTATTGAGGCGCTAGAGTCATTTTCTCCTGACCTGATCCTGTCGGATCATGCGTTGCCACAATTCAATTCGCTGGAAGCACTAACGATCTGCCGCAAGCAAAACGTGGACGTCCCGTTTATCCTGGTGACTGGTACTGTATCTGAAGAATTTGCTGTAAGCTGTTTGAAGCAAGGAGCAGATGATTACGTGCTCAAGTCGAATCTTGTGCGCCTGCCTTCGGCCATTCAGAATGCATTGAAGCAGCGGCATCATGAACACAAAAGAAAACGCGCTGAGAAAGCTTTGCGTAAGCAAAACGAAGAACTGGTTAAGATCAATAAGGAACTTGATAGTTTCGTTTATAGCGTTTCACATAACTTACGCGCACCGCTTATGTCTGTCTTAGGTTTGATAAACCTTGTGCAGGTTGAAAACAAAAAGCAAGCCGAACCTGGCCTGAATGCGTATTTCGACATGATGCAGCAAAGCATACATAAGCTCGACGATACACTGAAGGAAATCCTTGATTACTCCCGTAATGCCAGAAGCGAGCTGAACATTGAAAAGGTCGACCTGAGGCGGATGATAGAAGATAGCTTCGAGCGCATGAAGTATATGGAGGGCTCGGAGTTTATCGTAAAGACAACCCATGTCAGTGACACAGCGGCGCTTTATTCGGATCCCTACAGACTATCAGTGATTATCAGTAATCTTGTTTCGAACGCCATCAAGTATCGCGATCCAAAAAAGACTCAGAGCAAAATTGCCATTGAAGCTACTGTGGATGCCGCCGTTTTGAACATAATTTTCAGCGATAATGGCATAGGAATCGGTGAAGACTATCTCGCGAAAATCTTTGATATGTTCTTCCGTGCTACTGACCGTAGCGAGGGCGCGGGACTTGGCCTATACATTGTCCGGGAAACTGTTGACAAACTTCGTGGAAAGATAGAAGTGGATTCAAAGGTCGGGCATGGAACAACGTTCCGTATATCGATTCCTAACATGAAAGGCATTGAAAAAAATCAGGATTCGAATTTGATCGTTTCATCAATGGAGAAAACCTAGCCGTGCCCGGCTTCGATAATTTCAATTTCCGTGCGACGGTTGATTTCACGTCCTTCTTGCTCGTCGTCATTCGATACGAGAGGCCGCTCTGATCCAAACCCTTTTCCGGAAACGCGGCCTCTGTCAATACCTTTTTCAATCAGGTAATTAACAACCGCCTCTGCGCGTTGAAGCGACAGCGCCATGTTTGTTGACGCTGTTCCGGTGTTGTCGGTGTGACCATTGATCTGAACCTTCAGGTAAGGGTTAGCTAATAGCAATGCATGAATTTTTTCAAGCTCCGCTTCTGATTCGTTCCTGATATCTGATTTTCCGGTATCAAAAAAGATATTTTTCAACACCACTTTTGAGCCGACTTCAGCCTTCACCATTAAGATGTGCGTATCTATTTCCTGGTATTCGGCAAATTGCGGAAGATTAAAGTTGATCGAGTTGAACAGATAACCGGAGGCTTCCGTTGCAACACCGTAGTTTCCTCCATGAGGGATGGTCAATTCAAATTCTCCCGTACCTGATTTTGAAGTTATCCGCGAGACAACCTGGTTGGTTTCATTGTTTACTAGTGTAATCGTTGCATGTACAGGAACAGACGTTATTTCATCGATTACGGTGCCTTTTAATACAGTCACGATTTTCATATCGCGATGGATCTGAATGATCGGATCAATGTAATCTTCCGGTTCGACTGGTTCAGGTGCTTTCTCAACAATCACCTCTTCCTTTACTTCTTCAACAGGCGGCGGCGGAGGGTCGAGAAACTTTATGATGAAGATGTCTGCGTTGCCCATTCCGTCTTCACGCATTGCAGAGTAATAACCGGTTTTTTTGTCTGCTGACAAAGTAAAAAATCCATCGTAATCAATTGAATTGATAGGGTAACCAAGATTCTGTGGCGTTGACCATTTGCCATCAGTCAGTACGCTTTTAAAAATATCGTTGCTGCCCATCGATGGATGGCCATCAGAAGAAAAATACAACGTAACGCCGTCAGCATGAATAAATGGCGAATCTTCGTGAAACTCTGTATTAATTTCAGGCCCAAGATTAACCGCTTTGCCCCAATTTCCTTTGCTGTCGAGGGTGCTCACATAAATATCAAGTTCGCCAAAACCACCAGGGCGGTTACTGGTAAAATACAGTCTCTGGCCATCAGCCGAAATACATGCCGACGTTTCCCACGAATGTGATGAGTTAATATTTTTATTTAACGGTGTTGGCGCGCTCCAGCTTCCATCTTCCTGAAGTTGTGAAATATAAATGTCGCCGGCTCCTTCTTCGTAATACAGAAACAACGTTTTGCCATCAGGCGCGATTGAGCATGCGGCATCATGATATTCGTGATTCAACACATCGCTGATCTTGCCAGGTTCTGACCATTCGTCACCATTTTTTCTGGTGATGTAAATATCCTCGTAGTTCGTGCCTTCCTGCGCCTCTTTGTCTGTGAGCGCCCGATTCGATGTAAATATCAATGTCGATCCATCAGCTGTTAACAGCGGTGAGTATTCGTGAAAAGAAGAGTTGATAATATTGCCAGCATTTTTAATCTCGACATACGTCGGATGTTTTAAAAGCGAGTCACCAATCATACACTCGGAAATTTTATGATTGGCTATATCGGAGAGCTTTTTATTTTTCTGTTTGAAATTCTCGTAAAAAGTGATGGCTTCCTGGTATTGATGATCGTATTGATACGCTTGCGCAAGGTGATAATCAATATCAAGATCTACCTCTGGCTTTGTTTCGTACGCTTTCTTGATGTACTCAAGCGCTTTCGACTTCTTTTCGCTATGCAAATATGAGATTCCGACCTTAAAATTCGTTTCTGCGTCGTCGGGTGCGATTGTGTAAGCCTGTAGATATGTGTTGAGGGAATTCTCGTAGTCCTTCTTTTTGAAGAAGTTATCGCCTTTCGACAAAATTTCCTTCAGACTCTGCGCGTCGGCTGCGACGCATAGAGTGCCTAGAAACAATACCACGAAGCAAAGTCTCCTCATCGATTAGGCTTTCTGCATTTAGGAACATGTAAATTAAGATTATTTCCGAGGTTTATCAAGGGAATAATGACGGGAGGCTTTGCCTTTGTAGCCCGGGCCAAAAATAACCCGTCCAGGCCTCGCTCCCGTGTGATTTCCGTCTCTCAAAACCTGGATTCCGTTGACAAATACATGAATGGTACCAGTAGAGTATTGGTGCGGCTTTTCAAAAGTGGACAAATCCTTTATATCGTTGTAATTGAAAACGGTTACGTCTGCGAAGTAACCAGGCAGCAGAAAACCGCGCCGTTCCAGGCGGAGATTTGCTGCCGGCAGTGACGTGAGCCGGCGAATTGATTCGGCGAGTGGAACAAGTTTCTCGTCACGCACATATTTGCCTATTACCCTGGCAAAAGTACCATACGTTCGCGGATGATCCGGTAAGTTTGCTGTATCTGCGAGATTGTACGAACCTGCATCCGAGCCGAAACTCACATACGGCTGCTGAATAATTTTCCTGACATTTTCTTCGGTCTGCAAAAAATACAACGCTTCAATCCGGGATTTATCACGGACAATCAGATCAATAACTGTTTCGTCGGCGGACTTGCCGTGTAGCCTGGCAGCCTCATCAAGATATTTTCCGCGATACAGCCTGTTCAGCGAATCCAGACGAAAACCCATCAATCTCACTTTCGAAGGATCGGAATTTTGATACGGAATTCCGTTTTCCATTTCGTATAACACTCTCTTTCGTAATGACGGATTGCGCAGACGCTTACGCATCTCGCGCGCGCCTCCTTCCTGCACCCATGCAGGAAGTCTTGAGCTAAGTCCGGTTCCGCTTGCTGTATATGGATACATGTTCGCAGATATTTTTAATCCGGCACGTTGCGCGCTATCAATGATCGAAAGTACCCGATCTATCTTCGACCAGTTACGTTCGATATTCACTTTCAGATGATAGATTTCTGTTCTAATATTTGCCTGGCTTGCAATTGTCAGCGCTTCGTCAATCGCTTCTTCGATAAAGTCGCCTTCGCTTCGCAAATGTGTGATATACATGCCGTCGTATTTACTAACGACTTTGCAGAGTTCAATTAACTCTTCTGTCGATGCAAATGATGCCGGCGTATATCCCAATGACGATCCTAACCCCATCGCACCATCCAACATTGCATTTTCAACGAGTCGTTTCATTGCGGCGAGTTCTGTACTCGTTGGCTTACGATTATCGTAATCCATTTCATGAATGCGCACGGTGGTTGCTCCCACAAAAGAGGCAACATTACAACTGACCCCTTTGCGCTGGATATAATCAAAATAGCCGCCGAGCGATGTCCATAACGTATCAGCTTGTTTTTTACTCAAACGCCTCACCGGTCCCGCTGACCATCCCTCGCCAAATACCTCGAGTGTTACACCTTGTTTGATATCACTCATCGACGTCCCATCTTCAAGCAAAGTATTCTCCGCCCAGCTTAACATGTTGATGAATCCTGGCGCGACAACAAGGCCGGTGATGTCGATGTCAATATTTGCGATAGCATTGCTGAGGTCGCCAATGGTTGCAATCGTATCAGCGTTGATAGCGATGTCACCAACATATCCATCGTTCCCAGATCCGTCGTAAATAGTACCATTCCGAAGGATGGTATCAAACCGGATCGGTTGCTTTTTTTTGAACGAGAAGGTTAACGTTACGGCCACGACTGCAACGAGTGTTATGACAAGCAAAAGTCGCATGACCTTCATCAAACTCTTCCTAATCTTAGGAACACCGGGAATGAAACAATCTTCACTTCATGTCGCTTCCAGAACGGTTGAAGTGAACGCATAAAGTCATCAACAGGATTGAAGCCATGTGCCCGGATGAACTTTTGCGTTGCAGACCATGAAGTCAGGTACCCGGCAAATTGATCGGCATCCCACTCAACCACGATCTGAAATTGTTTGGAAGGAAGCTCGTGAAAAGGAAACGGAATTGTCGCGTATTCATCCTCGACCAGCTTCCGCGCATCATCCCAATACGGGCCGACAATGTTATTGTAGAAATGCAGAAAATGTTTGTCGATATCGGGAGAAACCTTCAGAATGGCATAGCCCCAAACCGCAACGATTCCATCAGATTTTAAGACGCGACGAACTTCATTGTAGAACAGGGGCAGGTTGAACCAGTGTAACGCCTGGCCTACTGTAACTAAATCAAATTCGCCATCGGGAAAATCACTTTCTTCGGCGCGCCCAACACTATAGTTGATATTTTTTTTCTGGAAAGCACTTTCAAGTTGTGCTTTGCTGATGTCCGTAGCGTGGACGGTGGTAAAAACATCCGCCAACACAGTTGCGACCTGTCCGTTGCCTGTCGCCACGTCCCACGCAGTGTGCTTTTCTTTTACAAAAGGTAAAATATAATCGTACAATGCCGTGGGATAAACAGGGCGGAATGCCGCGTAAATTTTCGAATGATTGGAGAAATAATCCTTAACCGACATTCTTTCAATTTACAGCAAAGAAGAATTCTCTCCTATAGCGGCGCATGATTTATGAT
>DASPJN010000003.1:0-2296 GCA_035628595.1 Chryseosolibacter sp. | reverse complement strand
GGAGTCAGCGCGCGGAACTGAATTCGAGGCGATGGGCGGACTCTCACCGGAGCACACAACGATCCTCCCGTTTACCAGATTAATGGGTGGTCCAATGGACTTCACACCTGGAATTCTTGAAACTGATCTCACAAAATATGGGCGTGAAACTGACAACGGTGTTAATACGACGCTCGTGAAGCAACTCGCTTACTACGTCACGATTTACAGTCCGCTCCAAATGGCTGCCGATCTGCCTGAAAATTACGATCGCATTCCAGATGCATTTCAGTTCATTAAAGATGTTGCTGTTGATTGGGATGAGACGTACGTTCTTGAAGCAGAGCCCGGCGACTATGTAACTATTGCACGAAAAAGCAAAGGTAAAAATGAATGGTTCGTCGGCGGCATCACCGACGAGAACAGTCGCATTGCCGATATCCGCTTTGAATATCTCCCGAAAGGAAAAACTTTTATCGCCACAATTTTTGCTGACGGCAAGGATGCAAATTGGCAATCGAATGCCAAGAGTTATACCATACGCAAAGTTCGGGTTAATTCAACTTCTCGGCTGAAACAACAACTCGCACCCGGAGGCGGCGTAGCAATCAGCATTGAGGAAGGATCAAAGGAAGAAATGAAAGGCTTGAAAAAACTCTGATTTACCTTCTCGTTAGCCGGGCGTTTTCTGCGTACCGATTGACCACATATTTCCAGCAAAGTCTTTAAAAGTGCCGCGCCGATCGGGATCTCCAGGCCGTTCGGATGGCCTTTCAATTTCGGTACAGCCAAGTGCGAGTGCTTTGTTAAAAACTTCATCAACATTCGGCACGTAAAGATGCAGAACGTGCGTAACTGGTGGGAATTGTTCAGATGAATCGCCAAGCATCAGAACGGAATCGTCGATTTTCAGCTCGACATGCATGATGGTGCCGTCAGTATGATCGTATCGTCGCAATACTTCCGCATTGAAGAGGTTTTGAAGGAAGCCGACCATTTGTTGTGCTCCCTTCACGATGAAGTATGGTGATAATGAATTGTAGCCAGCAGGTTTGTATTGCATGGGTACTATGGATTACGGTACACGTTCAAAAACGTCCTCCCATGTCATGGTTCGGCCGTCCGCTTTAATGAGTTTTCCTGTCACGTATAGTTTGTTCCCATCAACACGTTCCGACATTGAAACCTGATCGTTCATCTCGAAACGATACGATGCATATTCAAGTGTCGGTATTGTGACATTCTCCACAAGCTTGTACGATCCGGCCATGGCATTTTCAAACTTTTTATTACGATGGCTGATCCGCATCCAATGAGTTGGGGTGATGATGTGTAAACGCGTCGCCTGGTCGCGGGTGTGCATTTTACGATTGCCGTCAAAATCGATATAGCTGGAGCTCAATTGGCTCCAGGTGCCTATTGCTGGATTTTGGTCAAAACCCTTAGGTGATACAACGCGTTTGAAGATCAATGCTTCAAGAACAACTTTCTTTCCGTCGGGCCTTGTCACGCTTCCCGACTGGATGAAATAATCACCATCGAGTTTCCATTTATAATCAGCCTTTACGTCGCTAAAAATCGGAAGCGATGACTGAACGGGAGTTTCAATATAATTGTCACCGTTGATTGCTACTGTCCCTGCGTAGCTCCTGTTAAAAATAAGTGAGTCGGCGCGCACGTCTGACGCGATCAGCATGTAGTGCGTTGGGGTGATGATTTTTACTTCACGTGTTGTTGTAGTGTCTCGGAAGAACGGCTCTCCCTCTGCATCGATTCCTTTGATCGAAACCATTTCCCATGTTCCCACCAGCGGATGATGCTGACCAAAACAGATCATCGACATCAAAACAAAAGCAATAAAGCAACAGACTTGGAGACGCTTGAAAAGCATAGTTTGGGTTACTACAGAGCAAAGTTACACACTTTGTAACCTTTTCCGACGCCATCGACTTGGGTTTTTGCTTCAGAGCGGCCTACCAGTTTCCACTTCTTTCAATTAATCTTACATTGTCTTGAGCGAAAACGTTTTTAATCCTAATTTCAGAAATCAGGAACGGATCACCGATAATTTCTGATTTCGTTAATTAACATCCCCCACATGAATTACATCAGAAAGAATCTGATCAAGGTTGCAATCTCACTGATTTTTATACTGATAGTTACGGGTGCATTGCTATCCTACTACAACAGGATAATCATGAGCAAGTCGCTGACAATAAAGGCGCAATCCGACCTTACAACGAAGACGGTCGAACGCATTTTTGAAAATATCCAGTTGATGGATATCAGCGCGCGCGGATATGCATTGATACGCCAG
>DASPJN010000002.1:0-27110 GCA_035628595.1 Chryseosolibacter sp. | reverse complement strand
TAAAAGGAAGCGGTAATATCGGTCATCAACCTGGAGGAAATACTTAAATGCGCCGGATTCCGCGATCCGATTAATTTGTTCTTTCTGAAAACATATTTGGTTGGAACCCAGGCAGATGAATTTTGCATTATGTGGACGCGTTAAATACCGGGCACCGGCTTATCCATTTTGATTTCCGGCAAAGAAAGTCAATTTTGCGAGAAACATAAAAATCTGTGCATACAGCTGGCGAGAAGGCAATGCGGAAGAATCGACCGATCGTGATGTTGGCCAACGGTCACAGCCCATTTGATACACGCATTTTTGTAAAACAGGCAAGATCACTAACGCAAGCTGGCTACCTGGTTTCGATCATTGTGCCCCATGCTTCCCATGAAATCCGCGAGGGTATTGTAATCATTGCATCACCCCAGCGTAAATCGGGCTTTGGAAAGCTCTTCATAAACCCAATCTCAATTTTCAGAAGGGCAATAAGTCAGCCGACAGACGCAATATTTTGTGTCCACGACTCTGATATTCTTATTACAGGCTTGCTTCTCAAACTTTTTCGAAGAACAGTCATTTACGATGCGCACGAGGATACGCCGCTACAAATTTCCTATCAGCATTGGATTCCGAAGTTCCTGAGGAAACCATATGCAGCGTTGTACTATCTCATCGAAAAAGCAAGTGGCCACCTGTTTGATGCGATCATTGTAGCGGAACCTGTGATCGCAAAATATTTCCCCTCCTCAAAAACCCATCTGGTTAGAAATTTTCCTTTTGCAAAGGATTTTGAAAGTATACCAGTCAAACCGTTTGACCAGCGGCGGAACGCGATAGCCTATGTAGGCACGTTGAGCAGAGTACGTGGATTGTTTCAAATGCTTGACGCCGCCAAAATGGCTTCCGAGAAATGCAGCTTCGAATTTGTTCTCGGTGGAAACTTTGCACCAGGCACATTGGAGCAGGAGGTGCTGACGAATTATGAAGTGACGTATTTAAAATGGGTTAATTATAATGATTTGGTTGCGCTTCTTGCTGATTGTAAGCTAGGGATGATCCTCCCGAATCCGGTCGAGCGTTACAAGACAAATTATCCGGTTAAGATGTTTGAATATATGGCTGCCGGAGTACCCGTGCTTGGATCTAGAGAGGGGGAGTCTGCGCAATTTGTTCGCGAAGCAACATGCGGAGTATTGGTCAACCCGTTAGATACTCAGGAAATAGCAAATGCGATCGTCGATCTTCTTGGAAACCCTTCTCAAGCAGAGCAAATGGGCATGAATGGCAGGAAGGCAGTAATGGAGAAACTTAATTGGGAAAATGAAAGCCAGGTGCTACTCGCATTGTATCAAAAACTCGAATAATGTGAGACTCGGATCAAATTCGTATTTTTGCTGTTTAGAGCCCCACGTTTATCATGAGACCCTGGTGTTTTCTTTTCGCGCTTTCTGTGATCCACCAGCTTTCCTTTTGCCAGGTTGACAATATCGGCGCTGGCCATTCCATATATTTTGACGGCGTAGATGATTACGTCGATCTGGGTAATATCTATGATGATTTGCAATTGCCTGTCACAATCTCTGTGTGGATTAATGTTGCTAATGTTGAGTCTTACTTTTTTCCGGTCTTTCAAAGCCAGGACAATCTTCCTTTGTATAATGGTGTAATTTTCCTTGTTCGCACGGATCTACTTTCCATTTCATACGGCGACGGCCGGGGCGAAAATAATCCTGCATTTAGACGCGGAAAGGATGTTGCTGTTCCCAGTATTGCAAACCGTTGGGTAAATGTGACAGCCGTCATGAGAAGCGGAAGTGATATGCAACTGTTCCTGAATGGTGAAGACCTCGGCGGCAACTTTGGCGGATCTTCAACTTTTCCTATGTCGTCCGACCACCCTGCCGATGTCGCCAAAATTGGTTACTGGCTGAGCAATGGTATTATCTCAAGATTTAAAGGCTACATGGATGAGTTAAGAATTTATAACAGAGCCTTAACCGAAAATGAAATACGCGAGACAATGTGTCGCAAGTTAACTGGATCAGAACCAGGACTGATCGGCTATTGGACCTTCGACGAGACGTCCGGTAACACGCTGTATGATAAATCACCCAACCAGTTTCATGGCGAGTTAATAGGTAATCCGCAACGGGTATTCTCCGGTGCGCCAGTAGGCGACGAAAGTGTTTTTAAATATACACCAAACTGGACAAATGAAACGTTGACTATGGGAAGCACGACCGTGAGCGATGTAATAGGAAATCCTTTTGGGGTTCACCTTTATAAGGTTAATGAACAACCCTCTCAAAGGGGCGGGCTTCCGACTGAACTTGGAAACGAGTACTATGGGGTGTTTATAGCGGCTGAAGATGCAGGACACCAGTTCACGTTTTCTTATACAAGTGATTCCTGTGAACCTTTCTCACGCAAAGATAATGCGACGGCAAGCTGGGCCCATACTGGGCTTGCCGATTTCATCGACCGAATTGAGTTAGTTGCGGGCACGGGAGGGAGCAACTTCGAAGTTGATTTGGGTGCCGACACGATTGTATGCGATGAGGACTTTTTGCTTCTCGATTCCCAAACGCCAACTACAGACGATTATGTGATCGAATGGACTACGGGCGAATCAACACAAACAATTGAAGTAACTACATCAGGCGAATACGGAGTCACGGTAACTGATGCTTGTCACGTTTATGAAGATGCTATCAACGTTATTTTTAAAGATACGCCCCCAGAGTTCACGCTCGGGGATGATGTGCTGACTTGTACGGAATTCCCAATTACCCTTCAGCCATTCACTTCCGTTGATGGATTCACGCTGGAATGGATGGATGGGTCAAATGGTGATTTTCTCATCGTGTCAGATTACGGGGAGTATTCAGTTCGCGCTTTTAATGAATGTGGAATTACGACTGATACGATCACGTTCAGTTGGAGTCCAAGTGATTTTATCCTGGATATAGGTACCGATACCGTCTTATGCCAGTCTCATTCATTTCTGTTGAGTTCAGGCAACATACCCGACGATTTTCATTTAATTTGGAGTACGGGTGCGGAAACGAATCGCATAACGATTACCGAGCCAGGTGACTATTCACTCAAGGTCTTTAATGATTGCGAAATACATGAAGATACGATCAGGATCGTTTTTAAAAATACGCCACCCGACTTCACGCTCGGGGATGATGTACTGACTTGTACCGAATTCCCAACGACCCTTCAGCCTTTCATGTCTGTCGAAGGATTCACGCTGGAGTGGATGGATGGTTCAAATGGTGATTTCCTCATCGTGTCAGATTACGGGGAGTATTCGGTTCGCGCTTTTAACGAATGCGGAACCACGACTGATACAATTGCATTTAGTTGGACGCCCAGTGATTTTATCCTTGATATAGGTAATGATACCTTTATATGTCAATCGCAGTCTTTCCTGCTAAGCCCGGGCGAGATACCCGACGGCTTTCATTCAATTTGGAGCACAGGTGCCGAAACGAACAGCATAACGATCACCGAGCCAGGTGACTATTCACTCCAGGTCTTTAATGATTGTGAATCACATGAAGATACGATCAAAGTAGTTAACGGACCGGCTGTCCCTCCTTCTTTTTCCCTCGGTGCCGATTCTGTTTTTTGCAGCCAATACCCTGTCACCTTGAAACCGCTCAATGAAACTGAGTCATATTCGTTTCAATGGCAGGACGGGTCAGAAGCAGCGTCATTCGACATAACCGCAGACGGTACTTACGAACTAACCGTTTCAAATAAATGCGGTATAGCCAAAGACTCAATTACATTTTTAACGATTGACCTCTCTTTAGTTCCGAACATCATTACGCCGAATGAAGACGGCCTCAACGAAAGGTTTTTAATACCACAACTTAATGATGCGCCAGTGATCTCAATCTATAACAGATGGGGCGAATTGGTGTTCAACGACGCAGCCTATCAAGGAAGTTGGAATGGTGTAGGGCTTTCTAACGGCGTCTACTTTTACACCGCAACTACTGCTTGTGGCGACATTAAAGGCACGGTCACCATCAGACGTTAACACCAACTTACTTGACCCTCTTCGGATTCTCTTTCAAAAACGCCGACCATGTGCTCGCCTTGCTCTTAGTCGCTCCTTTTTGAAAGTAATGACACAAGGCGACGCCTAATGCGTCGGTCGCATCAAGCAATTTAGGTAATTCTTTGATCGATAGCAGCGTCATGATCATTTTCGCTACCTGCTCTTTCGAAGCGTTTCCGTTTCCCGTAACGGATTGTTTTACTTTCCTTGGTGCATATTCTATGATAGGGATTTCGCGATACAACGCTGCCGACATTGCAACACCTTGCGCCCGGCCAAGCTTAAGCATGGATTGAACGTTTTTCCCGTAAAACGGCGCCTCCAACGCAACTTCATCAGGATGATACTCATCTACCAGGTGGAGCACTCGTTCAAAGATCTTTTTGAGCTTTAATTCATGACCTTCGTACTTGCTAAGATGAATTACACCGTACTGTATCAGTGATAATTTTGAGCCAGTAACGGAAATGATGCCGTAACCCATAACTGTTGTACCAGGATCCAATCCAAGAATTATCCGCTCTTTCACAATTTTACTCACGTGGAAAGATAGGCAGCGTTTGGAAATTATTGAAATTGCCAGACGATGGTGTGGGTAGTTTCAGTCATATTCATTCTTTACTTTATCTTTCTTGGCCTGATCTATTGGGGATGGAAGAAAGTTATCATTCCAAATGTGGCCACGGTACATTCACGTATTTCTGTTGTGATTGCAGTGCGAAATGAAGCTGCGAATATCGGTGCATTACTGAAGGATCTGTCGCTGCAATTTTATCAGAATTTTGAAGTGATTGTCGTTGATGACCATTCCACCGACGGAACGAAAGAAATTGTTGCAGCTAATCCGTCATCATTTCTGAGATATGAATTGAACAATGGTCAAGGAAAAAAGGACGCGATCACGACAGGCATAGCGAAAGCTTCGGGCGAAATCATTGTCACCACCGATGGAGATTGCCGTGTCCCGCCGAGGTGGCTTGAAACAATAGCAGGAAATTTTTCACATGGCGTGAATTTGCTGGCTGGGCCTGTGCGGATGAGTAGTGGTGACTCATTGAAAGATAAGATTCAATCAATCGAGTTCGCGTCGTTGATCGGGTCAGGAGCATCATTGATCGTCTGGGGTCTTCCGACGATGTGTAACGGAGCAAACCTCGCTTACCGTCGACGGGTATTTTATGATGTAAATGGTTTTGCAGGCAACGATCATATTGCTTCGGGGGATGATGAGTTTTTGATGCGGAAGATCCATGCGCTGGCGCCCGGTTCGATCCGTTTTCTGAAAAATGAAGATGCCACAGTCTCAACATTGCCGCAACCTACGGTGGGTGAATTGATGAATCAAAGAATCCGGTGGGCGTCGAAATGGAGATCAAACGCTTATCTGCCGGCGAAGGCCGTTGCCGTACTTGTCTTTGTTACACAACTGGTATCCATCGCAGCCTACGTTCTTGTTCCTTTTTACCCGTTGATCCTGGCATTGCTGTTCTTACGCTTTCTTATCGAAGGATTGATACTTCGTTCCTTCACAAGCTTCCTGCAGGTGAAGATGTCCATTTTGCAGCTGGCAGTTGTTCAGCTGGTCTATCCTTTCTACGTTGTCTGCATTGCAATACTTTCATTTCTAAGCGCATACTCCTGGAAAGGAAGAATGCACATTCGTAAATAATTTATCGTTATTTTTGAACAAACCGCCGATGGAGATCAAGCAGGTTTTGCGGGATTGTTTTTAGGAATGATTTCGCCGGTGGTGCACGACAGGCGATATGTTTCAAAAATGAACAGTTTTCAATGCCGATATTAGATATAAGGAAACAGTTTGAGATCAAGGAACTTGAGCTAAACGCATTGCTCGAGATCACTCAGGCTATTAACAGCAATCTGCCGGAAGAATCACTTTATAAGATTTACAATTTTACGCTCCGCTCGAATCTGAATATAAAGAAGATGGCGCTTTTCGTCTTCGATGACGACTGGAGTTGTAAATCGAGCTTCGGAACAGAGCACCAGTTTCATAAATCAACGTTATTGCCTGAACTCAAAACGATCCAGGACATTACACACTTAAAGGAATTCGAGCAATGTGATTTTACCGAGTTCGACATGGTCATCCCGGTAACGCATAAAAGCGACACGTTGGCGCTTGTTTTTATTGGCGGACTTGACCGTAATGATCCGCGGTATGAGACAGAAGACGGCATTCGGTTCATTCAGGCGTTGAGTAACATCATTATCGTTGCCATAGAGAATAAGAAGCTTGCTCGCAAGCAACTTGTACAGGAGGCGATGCGAAAGGAGTTGGAGATCGCCAGCGATGTTCAGCAATTTCTCTTTCCTGAAAAGTTACCGAATACGCCTGCGTTGAAGATGGAAGCGAGTTATCTTCCGCACGACCTTGTCGGCGGTGATTACTACGACTACATCCCTATCAATCAGAATCAGTTTCTTATTTGTGTGGCCGATGTGAGCGGTAAGGGCATACCTGCCGCGTTAATGATGTCGAACTTTCAGGCTTCACTTCGTACACTACTGCGACAAACACCAAATCTCACTGATATTATCGAGGCGTTGAACTTTCAGGTACTCGAGAATACAAAAGGAGAGAAGTTCATCACATTTTTTGCCGCCATCTACGACATACGTCTGAAAACGATGGTGTACGTGAACGCGGGTCACAATCCACCAATCCTGCTTGACAGAAAAAACGGTGTTCGCCTGCTTGAAGAAGGTTCAACTGTGCTTGGCGCGATGCATCCACTTCCATTCCTTCATGAAGGATTTGTAACTGATCTCGAAGACTTTATGCTTTTCTGTTACACCGATGGCCTGATTGAAACCATTAACGAGAAAGGAGAGGAGTTCAGCATGGAGTCAGTGCTTGAATATTTTAAGCGAGACACAACCTTCAATAAAAATCTTAAGGTTATTCACCAGGATCTGATCGTTGCTTTGGATTCCTTTAAAGGAAAGAACGGATATCACGACGATATTACGATGCTTACTTGCAAGGTAGGATGATACCGCATCGTACGCCTTTTTTTCTCCCATTCATTTACCCGACGTTAACCTGGAGGATAAAGTCAAATGATAAAAAACTTTACCTGACATTCGATGACGGCCCCATGCCGGGGCCGACGGACTTTGTCCTGAAAGAACTGGCTGCGAGAAGCGCTAAAGGAACCTTCTTTTGTATCGGTGATAACGTGGCAAAGCACCAATCAATGCTTCAATCCATTTTTTCCGAAGGTCATGCTGTCGGCAATCATACTTACAATCACCTGAATGGCTGGCGGTCATCGGATGAAACGTATTTGCAAAACATCGAAAAATGTGCTGATGTACTGGCGAGCAAGGTCTCGCTAACAGAGCGACCGCTGTTCAGGCCGCCTTACGGAAGGATCAGGCTTTCACAAATTCGCAAACTCACCGGTTTCAATATCATTATGTGGGATGTTCTTACGCATGACTATGATGGGACCCTTGACGGACAGGTTGTACTGAAAAAGAGTATAAAGGCAACACGCAGCGGTTCCATTATTGTTTTCCATGACAGTTTGAAGGCCGAAAAGAATCTTCGATATGCCCTGCCGCGGTTCCTGGATCATTTTGCCGATCTCGGTTACGAATTCTGCAGTATTCCATGAAAAAATGTGTGCTGGTTGCGGTGCTGGACTGGGGTCTTGGCCATGCGTCCCGTTGCATGCCGATTATTCGTGAATTACAGGACCAGAACTGCGAAATCATTCTGGGCGGAAGCGGCAGTTCATTGGAACTATTAAGGAGGGAGTTTCCACGCCTCGAAGTGTTATCACTGCCGGGCTATTCGCCCGCATACCCTGTTCGTGGTATGTGGATGACTTGTAAGATGCTCGTGCAAATTCCAAAATTTGTGCACGCAATTCGTCATGAAAATGAAGCCATCAGCCGCTTCGTGACCAACAGGCGTGTTGATCTAATCATTTCCGATAACCGATTCGGATGTTATCACGCAAAGGTAAAATCGATATTCATCACCCATCAGCTGAACATCATTGTCCCCGCATGGGCGGCCTGGGCAGGGGTAATACTGAATAAGATAAATCACGCCTACATAAGTAAGTTTTCAAGTTGTTGGATACCTGATGACCCTCGTTCTTCAATCGCCGGAGTATTAATTTTGAATGGCAGACTTCCGAAAGAGATCAGAACTGAGTATATTGGTAATCTATCGCGATTCATACCAACACAACAACCTGAACGTAAGTACGACCTGGTCGTGGTGCTTTCAGGGCCCGAACCTCAGCGTTCAATTTTGGAAAACTTGCTTTTGCCGCAATTGGAAAAGTCCAGGTATTCTTTCTTTGTGGTCAGGGGCTTACCTTTTGAAGGTAAACAAGATAAAGCAAATGTAGTAGCGTACCTCACTTCGGCCGACCTTCAGAATTTGATTGAATCGTCGGAAGTGGTGATTGCCCGGAGCGGTTACAGCACCGTGATGGATTTATTGGCATTGAAAAAAAAGGCGATTCTTATCCCAACACCTGGACAGACAGAGCAAGAATATCTTGCAATGGCTTTAAAGGAGAAGAAAGTTTTTTATTCGATGAACCAAGACGTTTTTAATTTGGAACAGGCCATAGACGAACTAGCCGGATATAGTCCTGTTTTAGAAAAAACATTAAATGACAGAACATTAATGAGGTCAGCAATTCGTAAATTGCTGGGCGAAACATGAACTAGCGTAGAAGACCCCACAAGCGCATGAAACAATTTCTAAAAAGTTTCCTTTTCGCGATAAGAGGCGTAAAGTTCTCTATCGTAGATCAACGTAACCTGAAGGTTCAAACGTTCATTGCATTCATAACGATCGCAGCCGGATTTTATTTCAGGATCACCCTGATTGAGTGGTGCATTGTTTTGATAACGATCGGGCTGGTTATCGGGCTCGAAATCATTAACACTGCGATTGAGAATCTTGTGGATCTTGTAACCACAGAATGGAAACCTTTGGCTGGACGGATAAAGGATATGGCGGCGGGCGCTGTGCTTACCGCTTCCGTCATCGCACTCGTTGTTGGTGTAATCGTGTTCCGTAAGTATTGCGTGGCAACCACCATCTTAACACGGGAAATCACTGATTCAGCACACGCCTTTGTACTTCCTTAACGGGATAAAACATTAGACTTTGACTATTGAAGAAGGCAGAGCATATTTGCCTTCTTTTTTTATGCACGATTACTGGATCGATAGTCACGCACACCTTTATTCGAAAGAGTTCGACGCAGATCGCGAGGATGTTCTTTATCGTTGCGATGAAGCCCGTGTGAGCGTGGTTTACATGCCGAATGTTGACCACACCTCAATCGACGGAATGCTGGAACTAGAGAATCGCTCGCCAAAGCAGTACAAGGCGACGATGGGTTTGCATCCGTGTTCCGTAAAGAAGGATTTTCAACGAGAACTTTACCTCGTCGAAGACTGGCTTTCGAAGAGGCGATTTGCGGCAGTAGGTGAGATCGGCACGGACCTGTATTGGGACAAAACCTTTTGGGATCAGCAAAAAGAGGCGTTTACAATCCAGGTTAACTGGGCAAAAAGCTACAATCTCCCCATTATTATCCATTGTCGCGAAACGATAGACGAAACGATCCAACTGGTGGAAGCATTGCACGACAATAAACTTCGCGGCGTTTTCCACTGTTTCACCGGCTCAGTGGAGCAGGCGAAACAAATCACGAAGCTTGGCTTTTACCTGGGCATCGGAGGCGTATCCACTTTTAAGAAGGGCGGACTCGACGCCGTGCTACCACACGTTCCATTAGAATATATCGTACTTGAAACGGACAGTCCTTATCTCGCGCCGGTTCCTCATCGCGGAAAGCGAAACGAACCTTGTTATATACCGTTGATTGGTGCGCGTGTGGCGGAACTCTATCAGAAACCGTTACCGGAGATCATGGAGACCACCACCAAAAATGCGCTCAAACTATTTGAGGATAAACAGTAAGTTTACAATACTTTATTCCTGGATGAACCTCAACCGCGTTTCAATCAATACCGCACTGCCCCAGAAACCAAAGGGACGTATTCTGATCATTTACACAGGCGGAACTTTCGGAATGACCTACGATGAACAGGGTGTGCTCGTGCCTTTTGACTTCAGCGCCATCATCGATCAGCTTCCAACCCTCAGGAACCTTGCGCTTGAGTTAACTGTGGTTTCGTTTGAAACACCGATCGACTCATCCAACATCATCCCGGAGCATTGGCAGGTATTATCAAGAATTGTTTATCAACACTATGACACCCACGACGGTTTTGTCGTGTTGCATGGCACAGATACGATGGCCTATACCGCTTCAGCTTTAAGCTTCATGCTTGAAGGTTTGAACAAGCCTGTGATATTCACCGGCGCGCAGTTGCCCATTATGGAGCCACGTTCAGACGCGCGTGAAAATCTGATCACGGCCCTGGACTTCGCCCTTGCTAAGAATAAGCACGGTCAGCCGATGGTGCCGGAAGTGTGCATCTACTTTGATTATGAGTTGCTTCGTGGCAACCGGTCGAAAAAGGTTGAGAGTATGCAATTTGATGCATTCGATTCAGGGAATTATCCGCCATTAGCGAAAGCAGGGGTGAAGATCGATTACAATCACAGTGTGATCCGAGGCTACGAGCCCGAGGCAAAGCTTATGCTTCATTCGAACTTCGATGCGAACATTTCAATCTTAAAGCTATTCCCCGGTATTACGGCCAACGCTGTTGAAGCGATCCTCAACACAGCGGATCTCAAGGCAGTGATTCTCGAAACGTACGGTTCCGGTAATGCACCGACATCGCCTTCGCTGTTGAATGCATTGAAACGGGCAGTTGATCGCGGCGTAATCGTACTCAATATTTCACAGTGCCCGGGTGGCATGGTGATGCAGGGAAAATATCAGACAAGCCTCGAGTTGCAGCAGATCGGCGTTATCGGCGGTGCAGACATGACAACTGAAGCAGCTGTGACCAAGCTGATGATCTGCCTCGGAGAATACGGGGCAGAAAAGACCAAGGCGCTGCTTTCAAAGTCGCTTTCAGGCGAACTCACTGAGTAATCTGAAAGTTCAAGTCATTGATCCCACGTTATATACTGGTTGATCAGCAGTTGCGAAGCAAGGAAGCGGACTGTGATAATACAATGTAACTGCGCTGTAATTTAATCCGTGCAGCGTTGATTTTGCTTTAAAGAAATGCCGAGATACGATTGGTAAACGAGATACAGTCGATAGCAAAAAATGTGAATCGTTATGTTGCCCGTCCTTGTGCGCATGATCTCATATTTATTGATTAACGCGAAAGTTTTCGAAGCTCGTGCCCGCGGCAGGGATAGGAGCGGAAAGCCCGAAGTGCGTTGGCTTGCGTGATGCCGGACTTGCAGCGGAGAGCCCGGCCCGAGGCACGAGGGGCCGCCCAAAAAATGACCAGGATTTGCTGCTTCTCGTGCAACAGCTGCACCTGGTAAGGAGCGTTTTCGGTGCTGTGCGAGAAGGTGATTTCAGCGCCTACGAACATTCAACATTAACGCAAACACTTAAAAGTATTATCTTCGCGGCCATGAGCAGGCTCACGAAAACGCGCAGGTATTTGCAGTATACGTTTGTTTACGGGCTCGTGCGGTTTCTCATCTTCCTTTCGACGATAACGCCGCGGAAGCTATGGCTTTCTATCTGCGGCGCGCTTGGCTCGCTCACATACTATGTTACGGGTGAGACGCGTACGCTGACGATCCAGCATTTGGCCATGGCGTTCCCGGAAAAGTCGTCTGGGGAGATCAAGGCGCTTGCGAAAAATACCTTCAAAATGCTGGGGAAAAACGCAGGTGAGATTCTGCGCACGTCGCGTATTAAGAGTCTCGAAGAATTGAACAAGGTGCTGGTAACACATGGCTACGAAAACTTTGAAGCTGCTAACAAAAAAGGAAAGGGTGTTATTTTTCTGACACTTCACCTGGGCGCGTTTGACTTGCAAGTGACAAACATGGCTATGCGCGGACTGAATCCGAATATCATTGGCACGCCATTAAAAGATCCACGACTCAATCAGCTGCTTTGGAACTATCGTAACAATCACGGCGCAGTGGCCATCGAACGCGGGAGGGAAACCTTTCGTATGATCAAGATCCTGAAGTCGGGCGGCTCCGTTGCGTTGCTGATAGACCAGGATACGAAAGTGAAAACAGTTTTCGTCGACTTCTTCGGTATGCAGGCTGCGACACCAGTTGGCGCCACAATTCTTGCATTGAAAACAGGAGCATCGGTGGTGCCGACGTATGTTCATCTCGCTGACGACTCGCTGCAGCACATGCATATCCTTCCGGAGATTCCGATGCGTGTAACCGATAATGAAGACGATGACATCCGCTACAACACCCAGGTACTCACAACCTGGACGGAAGAGATCATCCGGAAACATCCCGAGCAATGGGTATGGATGCATGAGCGTTGGAAGACCAGACCGGAAGGTTGATCGACAAACATTGAAAGCTCTTAATTTGCCTTCATGAACGAAGCCTGGATACTTAAACCTTTTCATGCGCTCACACCTGAAGAACTCTACCTGATTCTTCAGCTTCGCAGTATGGTATTTGTTGTTGAGCAAAATTGTGTATTCCTGGATATCGATGGAAAGGATGATAAATGTGATCATCTGTTCCTGCGATCCGGTTCGCAGATCATCGCTTGTTCCCGGATCTTTGGCCCCGGCATTGTCTACGCCGAACCTTGTTTGAGTCGCGTGGTTACACATCCTGATCATCGAGGTACTGGGGCAGGAAAAGCGTTGTTACAAAAATCAATGGAGGTGATGACCGATATGTTTCCGGGCCAGCCTATTCGTATTGGCGCGCAACTTTACCTGAAGAAGTTCTATGAAAGCTTTGGCTTTGTCAAAGCCGGCGATGTTTATCTTGAAGACGGCATCGAGCACATTGAGATGTTGCGTCAGCCATCTTAAGGATAGTTTCTCCGGGAAGGTTTTGCGTTTAAAAACTTTTTTCACCACTCATTCAAATAGTTCCTGCACATTTTCGGGTGATGTGTAAATTGTTACTAAGATGGCGCATCATTTCAACGTCTTAATTCTGTTAAGTGGCGCTTTACAGGGATGGCTGCTTAGCATCTGGTTTTTTCACAACCGCAAGAAGGCAGGTTCAAATGTTTTTGCTGCCCTGCTTTTGTCAACGGTTAGCCTGCAGCTTACCTCGAAGATCATTAGTAAAGGATGGCTGATGACCAACAGCACTTTTTTTTATTTCCTTTCTTATCAGCTCCCTTATCTTATCGGGCCTTTAATCTATCTGTTTGTTCGCTCTATCGACAAGCCGCGGTTCTCAGCCAAACACCTGTTACATTTTTTGCCGTTCCTTTGCGCAGCTGCGCTCAAGCTGGGTGCAGTGTTTGTCGAAACGTTTCCGTTCCGGCCACATCCATACGCAGACGCTACGCTTCAGCTTATTTTAATGTTCGTATATACTTACTTCTCTTTTTTGCACGCCCCACGTGCCGTTAGAACATTTGTAAAGGTGGTCGTTGCCGCAGAAACGGTGATCATAATAACGCTTTCGCTGATGGTCGTTTACTATGGACGTTTTCCGGATGTCCGGCTTCTGTTCGTAGCCCTTACGTTGCTGGTCTACTGGATCACGTGGCGGGTGGTTGCACGAGCCGAAGAGTTTTTTCCGGCAAAGGATGCTTTGCTAACAAAGTCGAGGACTGCGCCGAAGTATGCTCACTCCAGCCTGAAAATTGAGGAGGCGGACCGGATCATTAAAATGTTGGGTGATTTGATGAAGAACGACAAGCTATACCTCGATGCCGGACTGACGATCGATGAATTATCCCGTCGGATAAACACCTCGCGGCACCACCTTTCCCAGGTACTCAATGAGCGTCTTTCAAGAACGTATGCAGAATACATTATTGACATTCGGCTGGAAGAAGCATGTCGCAGACTGCGGGATTACCCTCATTTTACTATCGCGGCAGTAGCGCTCGATTCAGGATTTAGCTCCGTATCGGCGTTCAATGAAAGTTTTAAAAAGAAATTTCAGACAACCCCCTCCAGATTTCGGGAGCAGACGCTTAATAAAATGTCTGCCTGACCGTAGTGCGCTGTCAGTTTCGCGCTGTTTCCTGCTTTTTGTTTTACAGTCCTATCGGAAAAGAAGCTTTCAGGCGCTTCTGACCGTTTATTGCGGTAAAATCATTGTCATGAAAAAACTCGTTCTCCTTTTTTCTCTCTGTATTGTCTTCGCGGAATCGATGGGTCAGTTCGATCCTATGACCATCCCGATGGTGTATCACGAGCCGGCGATGGATAAAGTTTCTGTCCAGGAAGACATCGCTTTTAAGACTGTAAATGCTGACACAGTGCTGAAGGTTGATATCTACTATCCACCCGGATACGACAAGAAGACTGTTCTCCCTGCCGTGATCTTTACCAACGGAGTAGGCAGCATGCAGATCCCCGACTGGAAAATTTATCAGGACTGGGCGCGTCTGATTGCCGCGAACGGCATGATCGCGGTCAACTATCAAAGCAGGTTCCGAAAAACGGATGAAGATCTGGCCGATGTCGTCGCGTTTGTGCGGGGACAACGTCGGTTTAACATCGACAAAGAAAATCTCGCGCTTTGGGCATGCTCAGGCAATACACCGCCGGCGATGGCTTTCGCGAATAACATTCAGCACAATTTTATTCGTGCACTTACGATCTACTACGGTTTTCTCCCGCCGCATGAGCGAAAAGTAAAACGTCGCGACCTTGAAATACAACTCGTGCGCGCCGGTCTCGATTCGCACAACATCAATATCGGCATGGAGGAGCTTATGATCGATGCACTGCAACGTGATGCTCACGTTGAGTACGTCAGTTACCCCGAGGGCCAGCACGCTTTCGACGGCGTGGATCACACCCCACGGTCAAAGGAAATCATCCTGCAAACAGTTGATTTCTTTAAAAGAAATCTTCTTGGAAATAATGATGAGGCAAAGTCAACCCTCGTGAGCAACCGTGGATTCTGGGACCTTGTATTACGTGAACAACGTGTTGACGAGGCGCTCGCCGAATTCCAGAAAACGTTTGAGCTGCATAATAGTAAACCAGTCAGGTATCCATTCTGGAATCAGATCCTGAACGAGAACAATCTCAATGCTGTGGGTTACCAGTTATTGAATGACAACAGGCCGGAGGATGCCATCAAAATATTTGCGCTTAATGCCGAAAAATTTCCTGCGTCGCCAAATGTATACGATGCATTGGCAGACGGCTATGAAAAATGCGGCGATACAGCCAGCATGCGCGTCAATGCCAACCTTGCACTTGATAAGCTAAAGGATGCGTCCGGAATTTCCCCGCAGTTCGCACAGGCGATCAGGGCAAGCGCCGAAACAAAGCTCAGCAAACTTATCAGAGAAACATCACCGCACCGTCGCGCGCACCATGAGCTTGTATACGACGGAAACACGAAGCGTGTATTGCTGGTCGGCGGAAGCACTCCGCTCAATGGTGGGCAATCATTCAGATTCTTTAACGATGTCTGGCAATTTGATGGCGCGGGATGGACAAAACTGGCGGAGGCCGGCGATGAACGCAGTGGCATCAGGACCGCATTCAATAAAAAGGATAACAAACTTTATTCATTTGGCGGGTTCACAAAAGATAACAAGACGAGTGGACAGTTGCGTTCATTTGAAAACAATGAATGGAAAGTGTTGGCGGATGTAGCTGCAATGAAAGCTGCGGAAGCAGGGTTCGTTTATGATGAAGCGCGCGATGTGTTGATCGCGTTTACGGGTTCTTCAGATCCGGCCTCAACAGAGGGAATCACATGGGAATGGAGCGTTGGAAAATGGAAGAGATTCTCAGGTGCCAACCCGCCTGCCCGGCAGGCCGCTGTCATGGTGTACGACCCGAAACGGAAACGCACGGTTTTATATGGCGGAATGGGAAGCAACCAGCAAAAGCTTGATGATCTCTGGGAGTTTGACGGAAAGAAGTGGAACCAGATTGCAGTCAACGGCCCCGGTGCACGCATGGCATCGGGTGCGGCCTTCGATCCGCTGTCCGGAATGGTCATGCTGTTTGGCGGCGCATCGGACGAAGGAATTAAAGGCGACACCTGGGGATGGAATGGAAAAGTCTGGAAAAAACTTAGCGATAACGGACCCGCACCGCGTATGATGGGTTACATGGCGTATGACGAGACAAGAAAAAGAATGGTTTTATTCGGCGGGCGGGTAGGCTGGCCGAATGATCTGGCGGATACATGGGAGTGGGATGGTCGTGCCTGGAGCGAAGTGAAATAGCTTACCTTCCGTGATGGCCAGTTACTTTTTGAAAATAAAGTAAACAGCCAGTATCAGAAAAATGAAACCGATGAAGTGATTTAACCGGAACGTTTCATTTTTGAAAAACAGTAAAGAAAAAATCACGAACACAGTAAGTGTAATTACTTCCTGTATCACTTTTAATTCAACCAGTGAAAATGGTCCGCCGTGTTCCTTATATCCAATGCGATTGGCCGGCACCTGCAGAATATATTCGAATAGCGCAATGCCCCAGCTGATGAGGATGATGGATATGAGCGGAAGATTCTCACTCCACTTCATGTCCTTGAACTTCAGATGACCGTACCACGCGAACGTCATGAACGCGTTCGAGAGAACCAACAACGTAATGGTAATAGCGATCTTCATATGTGAGGGTTAGCTACCCTTTAGCCTTTGGCTGTTAGTTTTTAGCCATTGGCTGTTAGGTTTTAGCTGTTAGCGTTAGCTGGCCAACAGCCAACAGCTAAATGCCAATAGCCACTAGCCACAATCCTTTTTCTACTTCACCAATTTCTTATACTTGATCCGGTGCGGCTGATCGTCGCCAAGGCGTTTCTTCTTATTCTCTTCGTATTCACTGAATGTACCTTCGAACCAGAACACCTGAGAGTCACCCTCGAAAGCGAGAATGTGTGTACACACCCTGTCCAGGAACCAGCGGTCGTGAGAAATAATCACTGCACAGCCTGCAAAGTTTTCCAACGCTTCCTCCAGCGCACGCAATGTGTTTACGTCAAGATCGTTAGTCGGTTCATCCAGCAGCAACAAATTACCGCCCTGTTTCAAAGCAATAGCAAGATGAACGCGGTTACGCATACCACCAGAAAGCTCTTTCACTTTCTTCTGCTGATCGTTACCATTGAAATTGAACTTTCCAACATACGCGCGTGAGTTGAGTTGTTTGCCACCGAGCTCAATCAGTTCATTCCCGCCTGTAATTGCTTCCCACACACTTTCTTCCGGTTTAAGATCGTCATGCTCCTGGTCAACGTACGCGATCTTCACAGTTTCGCCCACGGTAAATGCACCAGCATCGGGTTTCTCTTTTCCGGTGATCATCTTGAACAATGTCGTCTTACCAGCGCCGTTGGGGCCAATAATACCAACGATACCTGCCGGCGGAAGGGTGAACGTCAGGTTTTCATATAAGAGCTTGTCGCCGTACGCTTTCGCGACGCCGTTTGCTTCGATTACTTTGTTTCCCAGGCGTGGTCCCGGCGGAATGAAAAGTTCAAGTTTTTCTTCTTTCTCCCGTGTCTCCTGGCTCAAGAGTTTTTCATAAGCACTTAGACGTGCCTTGCCCTTCGCCTGTCGCCCTTTCGGATTCATGCGCACCCACTCAAGTTCGCGCTCGAGCGCTTTCTGACGTTTTGATTCTGACTTCTCTTCCTGTGCCAAACGCTTTTGTTTCTGATCGAGCCATGAAGAATAGTTTCCTTTCCACGGAATACCTTCTCCGCGGTCAAGTTCAAGGATCCAACCTGCAACGTTGTCGAGGAAATAACGATCGTGGGTAACGGCGATAACCGTTCCTTTGTATTGCTTAAGATGTTGTTCGAGCCAGTGTACCGATTCTGCATCAAGGTGGTTGGTCGGTTCATCAAGCAAAAGAACGTCCGGCTCCTGCAGCAATAGCCGACACAATGCTACGCGTCGTTTCTCTCCACCGGAAAGGTGTTCGACTTTGGCATCCGGCGGCGGGCAGCGAAGGGCATCCATGGCGCGTTCAAGCTTGTGATCAAGCTCCCACGCGTTAGAGGCGTCAAGTTTTTCCTGGATTTCACCCTGCTTCTGGATCAGTTTATCCATCGCATCAGGATTCTCCATGATCGCAGGATCACCGAATTTCTCATTGATCGCATCAAATTCCCTCAACAGCGACGATATTTCCTGCACACCCTCTTCAACGATCTCCTTGACAGTCTTGGACTTGTCAAGTTTAGGTTCCTGTTCCAGCAATCCTACGCTGAAGCTAAGATCGGAGACAACCTCGCCCTGAAATTCTTTGTCAATACCGGCGATAATTCGAAGCAACGATGATTTACCAGATCCGTTAAGACCCAGGACACCGATCTTGGCGCCGTAGAAAAAGGAGAGATAAATGTTTTTCAGGACTTGTTTGCTGGGTGGATAGATCTTACTCACACCCGTCATTGAGAAAATAATCTTTTCGTCGGCCATAGATCGTGTTTGATTCTGTCGTTAAGCGATTGCCAATGAATACAATAATTTCATTAGCAGCAGGTTATAGTCACAAACGGAATTCCGGTTGCGCCGCAAATATGGTAAATAAGTTGATGTCGAGGCGGACGGTGGTTACATTTTTGCTTACAAATCCATGTAAACGAAAAGTAAAGCAGCTGATTTTCGGCATGAACCAAATAAAGGAACGTGTTGTTTGTTTTGTTCAATTAAATTTTATTTTTGCGGAAAATTAAAGGAGGACGAAAACTATGTATTGGACCCTTGAACTTGCGTCTTATCTGGAAGATGCTCCCTGGCCGGCTACCAAAGATGAGTTGATCGACTACTCGATCAGATCCGGTGCTCCTTTAGAGGTTGTTGAAAATCTCCAGGAACTGGAAGACGACGGGCAGCCTTATGAGAGCATTGAAGAAATCTGGCCTGACTACCCGACCAAAGAGGACTTCTTCTTTAACGAAGACGAATATTAATCATGCGATTTCTCCAGTCTGGAGAATCGTCACCTTTCTTGTTGAGCCTTACATATGATCATTTATGCCGATTGTCGATGACAATTGGCTATGCTTTTCTCAAGATTGACAGTTGATGATTGACCCGGCCGACATTCAAACTCCGGTCAAAGAAACAAAGGGAAATAAAGCCGAAAAACGGCTAAATTCACATGACATTTCATGTTATGGAAGCTGACATTCACATGCTTTATGAATCGGATTTTTACCGGGTGACCGATTTCCGATGCCGGTGCCAGGATTGTCGTACATCCAAACCCGAATACAGCGAAGCGTTTTGTGTCAGCTTTGTGCGGAAAGGAAATTTTCTCTTTAATGTATTCCGGCATTCACTTGATTCGTACACCGGCTGCGTGCTGGTAACCCGGCCCGGTTATGAACGAACTGTCACCCATATTCACGAAGTGCCTGACGAATGCACTATTTTCGAATTCAAGAATGACTTTTACCATGAGGTGCTGGAACATTATCCTTCTATTAAATTCTTGCATAACAATGATCTGCACTCGACGCTGGTAAAGATTAATCCGGAGACGGAGTACCTCCATTACCGCGCAATGAATCTGATCAACTCGGGCACTGCCACGAGGCTTGAAATGGATAGCCTTGTCATGAATTTGATCGAGACCGTCTTCAGCAAGATCTCTGATTACAAACCTGACTTTCATACATCCGCCCGGTTAAAAAAAAATCATCTCAGCACAGTAGAAAAAGCTAAACATTATATCACCCAAAATTATCCCAACGATATTTCGCTTGTGGAGATTGCTGAGCATTGTTGCATGAGTCCTTTCCATTTCAGCCGCGTATTCAAGGCGATCACATCCTATTCACCACATCAGTTTTTGCTGCAAGTGCGTTTGAAAAGTTCTGAGGTATTGTTACGTGACACTTCTTTGCCAGTCACGGACGTCGCATTTGCATCTGGCTTCAACAGCATTGAACATTTCAGCGCAGCTTTTCGCAATCGGTTCACGTTTGCTCCAATAAAATATCGTGACCATTACCAGTCCAGCACCTAAATGGGGTGGGGCTTTAAAAGAGCAAGATTCCTTAAGTCTGAAAATGTATTCGCTTTTACTTTTGGTGAAACAAAAACAATAAGCGAATGAAAAATTTTTTATTGAACACACTGGAGAATTCAAAAAAATACACACTGGATGTTGCGGTTGCGATGCCTGAAGACGGCTACAACAGCAAAGTGACAAGCGATACCTGGAGCTTCGGCGATCTGCTATCACACATTGCATACGGCATTGAATGGTGGGAGCACAATTACATAAAAGGAATAAAGAAAGATTGGGCTCCTCCTGTCACAAAAACCTCTAAAAAGGAAGTAATGGATTACCTTGCGGCTGCGTATGGTGGATTAACAGAAACAATTGCTGCGTCACATGTTAACGACGAAATTGTAAAAGGTTTTTTTATGACCCTTGATCACATAACACATCATCGCGGGCAAGCTGTGATCCATTTACGTAAACACGGCATTGTGCCACCGGAATATGTTTTTTGAATTGATTCCCTCTCAGAGTCACCCGCCTTGGGGACTCTGAGGCTTACGGTTCGATGGCTAGTGAGTGAGCATACCAGCGCCAGTGTGAAATGAATGAACTGTTTTGCCTGGTGCGACTGGTGTCTCGGGTGTAATCTGAAAGTTTATTCTTCGACAATCTAAGTGGAAAACCGGTGACGCTAAGAAAGTTGATGTTAAAGACAAGTTTGCAGTTGCAATTACGTCAAGCTGAAAAAATAGAGGCGATGGATGATTGTGATGGGTTCAAGTTAACCAATGGCATTTGCGGACCGCTGGATTTAAAGCTTATCACTAACAGCCGCGCTTTGTATGAAACCTTTTTTGAAAAAATATAATGTACCAAAGAATAGCACACATAGCATTGGTCGTAAGAGACTATGATGAAGCAATAGAATTTTATACCAGGCAACTTGACTTCTTGCTTCTGGAAGACACGAAAATTGACGAGGATAAAAGATGGGTTATGGTTGCGCCGCCCGGATCTAAAGAATGTTGTTTATTGCTTGCCAAAGCAGCAAATGACGAACAGATAAAAAGTATAGGTAATCAAACAGGTGGAAGAGTATTCTTATTTCTATTTACCGACGATTTTTGGAGAGACTATCATAAAATGGTGAGCAGGAAGATAAACTTTGTCAGACCTCCAACTGAATATGAATATGGGACCACGGCGGTATTTGAAGATTTGTACGGAAACCGCTGGGACTTGATAGAGCCGAACCCAAATAACAAGGGATCTTGATTTCCCCTTTAGCGTCACAGCCTCGGTGACGCTAAGACTATGGGCGAGGGGCTGGTTGAGTTAAAATACCAGCGCCAGGTGTGAAATGTATGAACTGTTTTGCCTGGCTCGATTGGGTCTCTCGTCTAACCGAATGTTTAGTTCTTCGTCGTGGCGCCCCGAAAACCGGTGACGCTGAGGCGGAGTGAAAAATCATGATTATATTTGGGGCTAGTATAGCACCACTACATGAAGTACATCCTTTGTCTGTCCGTTTTCTTTTTTATCGCCTGTGAAGAAAAAGATGCGCAACCCGAAATGAAGTTAAAATTAATGGCGAATGACTGGGAGCAATTGTCAGGCCTTATTGACGGAAATTACGTGCCAACGAAACAGTTATACCGTCTCAGTTTTAAGGATAATAATATTGCTGAACTGGATATTGACCGGCTGGGGGCAATGGCGGATCCTGGTGCCGTTGTATTATCCTCCGTTGTTACCAGGTACAATCTTGACACAAACGACAGCACCATTTCGTTCATGGACCCATTGGATACGCTGTTCAATGCGGACGGAGATATCGCAGTAATTATTCGTATGCCTAAATTAAAGATTCTGCAACTCGATGCCGAACGCCTGACCACCGAATCTGTCGAAAGTGTCCAAAGCTGGAACCTGTGTTCCGGGAAAAACTATTTTGAACCTATCGACTGATCGAACAATTCCGTTGTCATTCGGCGTGATTACAACTGCAGGATTGACATGCGTGTCTATAAAAAAAAAACCTATGAGATATTTCATCTCACCATTGGTATTAATTGTTCTGCTGGCCCAGCAGAATTGTACAAGCGACGATGTGGAGGTTAACACTTTTAAAGATGACGTTTCAATCGCGTCTTTAAACGGCGAATGGAAAGTAATTTCTTTTGAGGATTACGGATCGGGAAAGGTAGAATTCAAAACACAGGAAAATTCATGGGACAAGGATATTCTGTTAACCTTTAACGACAACATGTTATCTGGTACAAATATCACAAACCATGTTCAGGGTGAATATAAATACGTGGGACGAAGACAATTTAATGTAACCTCTTTTGCAACAACATATGTTAATCAGCCTGAATGGGCCGATAAATTTATGGAAGCAATGCTCGACGATGATCTTACATTTAAGATAAATAAGACGGGACTTAGAATTTATTATGATAAAAGTTCCCGGAGCGTGACTTTGACAAAGCGGTAGTCACAAGCGCATAAACAGTTCGACGACAGTTGTGATTCCAATGCGTCGCCACAATCCTTACTTATAATAGTTAACCTGATCGTTTGTTCTTCGATAACCTTGGCGTACCGGTGACGCTGAAGCGGAGTTGGTTCGTTACTTTCTGCAATTTAATCATCTAATTTCTTAAATTGGCAAGTGTGCGTGTAGCCGCAACCTCACTACATCAAATGTTGTATAATGTAAATGAGTTTGTTATGACTAAAGACAAGGAAATGCTATTGAACGATCGCGAAGGTAATTCATTCTGGGTGTTGGGTGACCTGTACACCTTTAAAGTAACCGGTAAAGAAACAAACGGCGCTTTCACGGTAGTCGATCAGATCATTCAACCACAAGGTGGCCCGCCTCCTCACATTCATCATCGCGAAGACGAAGCGTTTTATGTACTCGACGGTAAGTTTTCATTTTTGTGCGGCGATACGGAGCGTGTGTTTGAAGCTGGTGGCTTTGTGTATGTTCCAAAAGGTACGCTCCATACTTTTAAGAATATTGGTCAACAACAAGGCAGATTGCTCGTAACCATTACGCCTGCAGGCCTGGAAGAATTCTTTTATGCTATCGGCACGCCTGCTGTAGATCTGAATAATCCACCGGTTTTTGATCCTGCTGTTATTGAAAAACTGATGGAACTGGCTAAAGTTTATCAGATGGACATTGTAATGCCTGAATAAGAAGTAATAGTATGCCGAATATTCATCACGCAGTAGTTATTGTCGCCGATGCTGAAAAGGTTTATAGGGCGATTACGAGCGAGGAGGGATTATCGGCGTGGTGGACTCCGTATACAAAAGCAACGCCTGAACCTGGTAGCATTTCACGGTTTAATTTTGGCCAGGATTATTTCAAGGAAATGAAGATCACCGAAATGACGCCGAATGAACACGTTCAATGGGCTTGCCTCAAAGGTGCTGATGAATGGATAGGAACGACTATTTCGTTCATACTTAACGAAGGCGATAAAAAAGATCTTTTATACTTGCATCCGGAGGCAACAGACCAGATACTACAGAATGTGAAAGACGGAAATGCTACGCTGTTAACCATGCATCATGGGAACTGGAGGCAGTATTCACCTATGTTCGCAGAGTGCAACTATACCTGGGGACAATTTTTAAGAAGCTTAAAATTATACTGTGAAACGGGCAACGGCCAACCATGGCCAGGTCAGCATAGCATACGGTGATAAGAAAATACTGCGTCAGAGATTTATTCATTGCAGTAAAACATTGTTTTGACAGGGTGCTTTGAAGAACCGATTCCAATAGGTAAGTAACGCATTATACATGATGAACAACTCCGATAAACATCACGAACGTATCGCAAAAATGATCTTCGGCTCAGTCTATCCGATGTACGTGGAAAAAGTTGAGAAGAAAGGCCGGACCAGGGAGGAATTACATCAGGTTATTCATTGGTTAACAGGCTTCGATAACAAGAAGCTCGAAAAACTGATAAAGGACAAAGTGACTTTTCAAGAATTCTTTCAGCAGGCATCTCTAAACCCGAACGCGCATCTCATCACAGGCGTGATCTGCGGATACCGTATTGAGGAGATCGAAAACCCTTTAACAAAAAAGGCCAGATATCTTGACAAGTTAGTGGATGAGCTTGCGAAGGGCAGGAAGATGGAGAAGATCTTGCGTGGTTATAAAAGTTGAAACGACACGTGCATGTCAGAAAAAACATTGATTGTCTCTATTTCTTTGTTGTTACAATGCCTGATTTGTGCTGCTCAGTATGAATCCATGGTTGTGGTAAAATCTGGCATTTCCATTCGAGAAGAGCCAACACTGAATTCCAATAAGGTAGCATCAGTCAAGTTTGGAGAAATGGTTGAGGTATTAAACCAAAATGAACAAAAAGACACGGTAGATGGAATGAATGGCAATTGGGTCAGGATCGCTTACGATCAATATGTTGGATACGTGTTTGACGCTTACCTCGGGAGGTTTGCTAAGCACGATAAAAACTTTCCCGAGAATTATCCTCAATTTTTCAAACTCGACGCCATCTGTGGCGAAGAACGCTTTTTCAACAACGACTTCTTTTGGTATGGCGTTTTTGAACGGGGCGATGAGTTCAAAGTTTTACCAGTTCATATAGAATTCTCAGTACACAGTAAAAACTGGAAAGATGAATTATATGATCAATATTTGAAAGTAAGCATCGACCGTATTGAAAGGCCATTGTTCTTAATCGGTTTTCCTGATAGCATTCCGAGTTACACATTTCCAAAAGTTGACTTTATGCGAAATCAGCAGCGACATGTCTATCCTGGCCAGCATTTTACTATCACCCATTATTCTGCAAAGGGTGTTGGTTTATATTATTTAGCATCTTACGGAGAAGTTAAGGACACACAACCTGCCAACAATTTCCTCCCACCTTTTATGACCGCCAAAAACTACAAGATCAAATTGATTCATGCTGGCAACGGTGTGGTGCACTCAAAGGATATACTCGAAGACATTCAAGGGCCGATCATCAATGAAAGTATGCCTAGTATTCAATTTATAGGTGATCTGAATTATGACGGGGTTCCGGATATACTTTTATTTGTGATGCCACGTCACTCATCGGCAAGCACTTATTTATTCATGAGTGGTTATTCCAAAGATGAGATCATTACCAAAGTCGCACATAACACGTGGGAATCCTGTCACTGATTTGAAGACAATACTTCGTGTGGTTGTGTCGTCAAACAACTTATTAGGTATTGCCCGATCGATCATTTTCTCTCGAAAAGAAGATTTACATTCGGATCCAAGACCACGTCAGTCGGATTGCTATCGCAGTTAATTGTAATCGTCGACTTTCGCTCGTCAATTTGATGTTCACTTACGTTGGCTTCTATCTGGCCCTTTACATTAATGCCGACCTGCAATTTGAATTTGAATACTTGTCCCGGCTGCACCTGGTTCACTGACAGGTAAAGTTTTTTATTCTTGCTGTCGTACTTGTAGTCAGTCTCTAAAACCGGATGACCAGGTCCATAGGCCCATTGTTCGAAAAAAGTATTGAGCTTCTTGTCAGCAGCGTCTTCCATTACTTTTTGGAATTCAGCCGTAGAAGCGTTCTTATTTTTGTATTGCGAGTAATACTCCCTTATTCCTTCCCAGAAAGCATCGTCGCCGACCTGGTTCCTCAGCATGTGCAAAACCCAACTTCCCTTCTGATAGGAACTAGCGTTTAATATTCCGATCAGGTTCGTCGTATCAACCGGTCCTACCAGGGGGGCTTGATTCTTCTTGTAAAAGTCTGTTACCTGCTTGCGGTCTATTAGCATATCAGACTTCCGACGGTCAACACCATACGTATATTCATTATAGATATGAGTGAAGTACGTAGCAAAACTTTCACTCAGCCAAACGTGTGGCCAGTCTGTTTCGGAAACAGAATTGCCAAACCATTGATGTGCAATTTCGTGCGCGATCAGATCATCATGATCCGCTTTGCCATTGACAGAGTTCTGGTAATAAAAAATATTGCTTGCGTTTTCCATTCCACCGAACCGCGTGTTCGATTGAACATTGGCAAGCTTTTCATAAGGGTATGGTCCGATGTGTTGAATAAAAAATTCAAGGATACGGGAGGCCGCAGCGTAATCATGAAAACCTTCTTCCCTGTTCTGCGGATACACCCAGTCTTCAATTGGAATGCCGTTTACATTCGAGGAGTACCTGATGCTAAATGGTGCGGCACCGATCACCATCACTTTGGTGGGTATTTCCACCGTCTCGCGCCAATGCGTTAATTTTTGCCGTTTGTTTAAAAGACTTTCTTCGACCCTCAGGCCGTTGCCAATAACGTGATAATGCACAGGCGCAATAACGGTAAAGTCGACCGTTGCTTTATCCGAAGGATGATCGATCACCGGTAGCCAGTGTTGAGCGCGGTTCGGCCAGTTATCGCCAAAGAAAGTCCGGTCGCCAAATTTGTTTTTACTAATAATGAGACCGTCAGCTGGCTGGCCGCTGTATTGAATTATGATCGTTAGCTCCGTATCTTTTGCCGCTTTTTCATTCAGCATGATTCGCAGGAAGGAAGCATCCTGCACAAACCTGACTTGGTTTTTGTTTATGCTGACATCGCTTACCTGCATTCCCTGCCTATCGGCACCCCTCGACACAAGGTTCAGACGAACCCGATCTGTATCGGCGAGCACTTTTAAAGTGACTGAAGCTTCACCGACAATGTTGTCGGTAGAATCGTTGAGCGTTAGTTTGAAATCGTAATGGGTTACATCGATCGGGGCTTGTGCGGATGAGATGAAGTGAAGGAGGATAAAGGGTAGGATGAGAATTTGTTTCATATTCGTTCAGCGTATGATTTTTTCAGCGTGTCAAACTGATTCAAATAAAATAACATGAGTTGTAAGATCACCAATTAAATGATCATCGTCGAATTGGCATGTTGGAAGGTGAATTTAAAATTTGGGTTTCA
>DASPJN010000001.1:0-17635 GCA_035628595.1 Chryseosolibacter sp. | reverse complement strand
CATCTGATGAGAGACCTTATCAGCCTGAACCTGTGGAGCGAAACAATGAGACAGAAGTTGATTTCAACAAACGGTTCTGTTCAGCCGATTGCTGAGATTCCTCAGAACATCAAAGACATCTATAAAACCGTTTGGGAGATCTCTCAGAAAGCAATCATTGATATGTCGGCTGATCGCGGAGCATTCATTTGCCAGTCGCAAAGTCTGAACATCCATTTGACAGACGCGAATTTCGGAAAGCTTACTTCAATGCATTTTTATGCTTGGAAGAAGGGCCTGAAAACAGGCATGTACTATCTACGCACGAACGCCGCAGCTGATGCTATCAAGTTTACCCTTGATAAAGCTGCTGCCGCTCAGCCTGCCGCAAAAGCAGAAAAGATTGAAGCAACGATTACTGTTGCCGAACCGCCGATGGTATCAATGGTCAATGAAGCACAACAAACGCTTTCCTACGATCAGAAACGCTCCGATATGGCCTGCTCTCTGGATAATCCGGATGCATGCGAGGCTTGCGGAAGCTGATAAAAAAGTTTAAAGTTTAATTAGAAGAAAAGCCTGGTTGAAAGACCAGGCTTTTTTGATACTTCATTAAGTAATATTCGCGATCATCGCGAAAGCAAAAGGTCCACTTCAGCATTAACTGAAGATTGCTAACTATAAAACGAATTCGCGAGTTAGGGTCTTTTTTAACAGTCAAAACAAGGTTTTGTCAAAAATTTTGAGCACGCAATTTCATTAGCAGGTGGTGATTTCATTTTGCGATCAGGATGACGTATGGCTTCCTAACAAAATTCCAGACAGCCTTGACGAAATTGGAGATCACACAATGGTTTACTGCGATAGCCAGTTCATTGACCACCACGGGAATGTTTCAGGGAAGTCTATGTCGGATCAGAAACGAATGCAAGACGCGAATGATAGCCGTATGTTTATTTTTTCAAATGCAATCTCGGGCCTTGGATGATCTTCCAACGCTACTCAATAAAGTGCTACCGCTTCCGGATGGAATTCAATTTCACGACTGGCTGTTCGCTGCTCGCGGCGCCTCTGTGAACGGCATTATCTACCTTGATAAAGCGCTCGTACAATACCGGATTCAGCTAAATGTTTCGGCTGACGTTTTACCAAAAGCGGACGTAAGAAGGCGATCAAAAAATCAGCGGTACAGAGAATTCCGGACGCGGTTGCATTGGATTGAAACATTGATGAAAAGCCTGGATGAAAAGTTTCCATCCTTTTATCAGGAACTGCACAGTCTTTATGAAAGAAGTCCAGGGAGAAATTTGCATGGCCGCTTTTGTTTTTCCTGGTTAAGCATGCATCTCTCCTTGTTTGCATTTAATCCGAAAAATTATCTGAGTACGCTTATTGACATCAGAAAAATGTCTCGCGGTGAAAAAACGGCGGACGCTAAAATTGAAAGTAAATAAAAGGTTGCACTTCAGCAGACTTCACTTGGATCACAATCATAATGGTAACAAACAGGTAAACAGCTTTCATTATCAGTGGGGCTTTTGAGACTTTTTCCTGAAACTGAAGTTCATAGCGATCGGGAACAAAATGAATAAGATACCCAATGAGCATTAGAAACATTATTTCTTTGTAGCCCACGATCATTTGGAAGAAGACGTTAATCGAAAAGTTTGAGTATACCTGTTCGATCATTTCAAAGGCGCTATCGATATTCGGTACACGAAAGAATATCCAGCAAAAGCAAACAAAGTGAAACGTCAAGAGTATCTTAAGGACATTTAATGTCCGGTGTAACGGAAAACCGTGCTGTTCGGGAAATAATGTTCGAAACATTTTATGGACCGCCAAGCCAGCACCATGCAGGACACCCCACAAAATGAATCTCCATGACGCACCATGCCATAGCCCACCTAACGTCATCGTGATCATCAAATTGATATAGGTTCTTAACCTTCCTCTCCTGTTCCCGCCAAGCGATATGTAGAGATAATCACGCAGCCACGTTGACAATGAGATATGCCATCGCCTCCAGAATTCGGTGATGTTCTTCGACTTATAAGGCGCATTGAAATTAAGAGGAAAACTAAATCCAA
This sequence comes from Chryseosolibacter sp., assembly GCA_035628595.1. Lineage (GTDB taxonomy): Bacteria > Bacteroidota > Bacteroidia > Cytophagales > Cyclobacteriaceae > Chryseosolibacter. Next base: position 15,566 of record DASPJN010000001.1, on the reverse strand, counting down.
GAATCAGCGCAAGGCCAATGGCCATGTCGGAATATCCTGAAAAGTCGCAATAGATTTGAAGCGCGTATCCATAAATAGCAAAAAGGTTTTCGACGCCTGTGTACAACAATGGTGAATCGAAAACACGGTCAACAAAATTGACACTGATGTAGTCAGATATAACAGCCTTCTTAAAAAGCCCGGTTCCAATTAGAAATATCCCTCGACCGAACATCTGATCAGTCACCACTGTTGGCTTGTGAATCTGCGGAAGGAAGTCCGCGGCCCGCACAATTGGTCCCGCTACTAGCTGCGGAAAAAATGTGACAAAGAAGGCATAATCGAGAATATGTTTCTCTGGAGCAATCCGTCTCCTGTATACATCGAGCGTATATGAAAGTGACTGGAATGTAAAAAACGAAACGCCTACTGGAAGAAAAATATCCAATGGTTGAAATTCACGATCACTGTTCCAAAAAAATGACTCATATATAAAATTTGTATACTTAAAGTAGCCAAGCATTCCCAGGTTGATCAGCAATGTCAGTGCAACCAGCAGCTTGCGTTTCCAATCGAATGAAGTATTGTGAAGAAGCTTTGCGAGATTGAAATCCGAAACCGTGGAGACCAGTATCAACAGAAAATAGACTCCACTTGATTTGTAATAGAAGTAGAGGGAAAACAGCGTAACAAAAATTAGTTTCGGCCTGTATGCATGACTAATGCGTGTGTAGACGAATAGAAAAAAAGTAAAAAGGAAAAGAAAAAGACCGCTGTTGAAAATTAGCGGTTGTGCCGGATCATAGGCGAATAATCGAAACAGGTTATCAACGTCGAAGTGAAACATATTCGTTATAGCCGTTCATAAGCGCATTAAAAAACAAGCTGCCCTGGTAAGCATATCCATCTTTTGAAAAATGTACGCCATCGCTTCTCAATAGTCCTGCTGCATGCCAGGCTTGCGCCGACTTGTCGCCTCCGATCGCCTTATATAAATCGTAGAAAGACAAACCATTTTCAACGGCAACATTTAAGATAGCCTTGCGTACTGTTTTAATACCTGGATTTGGTTTTGTTTTCTGCCGGAACGCGTCTGGAGGTGTTATCAAAAGATATGCGGCATTTGGATTTTTTTGCTTAAGCGAATTGATTAACGTCCGTACATGCGACTCGATGTTTTCATCCATTACAGGATATTTGATTGCTTCATTGGTTCCGAGCGAAATGATAAACAGATCTGGATTAAGCGACGAAGTTTGATCAACAAATTTTGCAGCTGCATTGTAATGTTCATATTTCGCGCCGTTCACACCGATAGCATGATAGACAACGCCAGGTGTGCCGCTCAGTAAATTAACGCCATAAAACAAAATAGGCTCTTGCGATAGAGAAGTTTGGCTGAACTGCAACGATATCGATGAAATGTTTTCCGGAAAAGATGTTTGAAAAAAAGACGTTGTGTCGGCGGGAAATTTAGCAAGCTTGACGCCCGACGTATCATTTATAATGATAGTTCCATGAAATGGCTCGGTGAAAATTCCAACTTTTTGAAAAGGATATTCCATCCACAAGTCGTTCATGATGAAATTCAATGTGGCTTCTCTTGCATGCGTCGCGATTGTAATCCCACCGATACCAATTGGCAATGTGTCGAGCACGTGAACACATCGCTTGGCCCGCCAGATCGTATCAGACGTGCTAATGATGTTGGGCGGCGTATTCGTTCCTGCAACCTGATAGGGAACAACTAGGCCTCTACCCGCGTTTCCAAAATATTGCTGAAGATGTCGCCGTACGACGGATGTTAAGTAATCCGCCTGAATATGAGAGTCGCCGATATGGACGATATTAACGACCCCACCATCATTTGATTTCAGCTGAAACAGCTTCTCGTAAAATCCAGCGAGTGCTTCGCGGTTGTTCACAACATTTTGGGAAACGTCATGAAGTTTGTAAACGCCCATCACTGAGTCAGCGAACGTGCGTTGCTGTGCCCGTGCTTCGCATACAAGCACAATAAACAGAACAAGTATAAATCCGCGGATAGTCATTCCTTTGACATCATTTCAGCATATAAAAGACTTTTCACCAAACGTCCTGCCAGTTTTTTTCCACCTTTGAAAGTAAGGTGCGTGTAATCTTTTGCCGCCAGCGGCGGACGGCTCGTAGCATACTTCACCATACTGTTTCTTCCACCCATTGCAGTGTACATATCCCAAAATGCAACACCAGCTTGCTTTGCAATTTCGCGTTGTGCATCAACCATTTTTGGCACCGTGTTCATAGTCTGCATTGTTCCACCGACATTTTCACTTCGATCTCCAACACTAATAATCAGGAAATCAGCGGTTGGATATGCTCGCTTCATTTTATGAATGATAGCAATCATTTTCTTTATATAAGCGGGATAATTAAGTGACTTTTCGTTCAGAAGATTCAATCCAAACTGAAGAATGACAAGCCGATACTTCCGGTATTCGCCGAATGCCTTTAGCCAATCATCATTCAAGTCTCTCCAGCTTAACCCAGTGTTTCCTCGCAAGGAAAAGTTATCGACGTACAATCCGCTAGTTGTTTCGAAGCTTGCTCCAAACAGTGTGACAGGTGCAGCCGGGTAGAATTCGAGCTTGTAAGATTTGGCGTGCGGCTGCTGATGACTCCATTCGTTCAATGTTTCGCCAATCTTAAGTTCCTCAATGTGTAACGTAGTGTCTTCGTTGATCGTGTATTGAATTGTTGCAGAGTCGCTCGCCTTGTAGTACAACTTGACGAGGTTGAATTCACGCAAGTACCGTTGTCGCGAAACCTTGTATTCAACCCAGTTACTTTCCAGCGGATGAAATGTGAAACATCCAGGTCCGATCTCGATACCCGGTTCCTTCGATATCAGTGACCAGGTTCGCCAGTTTTTGAAATCGTGTTTAATTGTATTTCTAAACCCGGCGACCGATGAAGTAATCGGCACAAATCCAACACCCCGTCCGCCAAAGATTGATTGAAGCGTATCACGAAAGCTTCCGCAAAACACGTCTCCCTCGATAAATGAGTCGCCATAAAATGCAACCCGAAGTACCTTGCTGTTCGTTCGTGTCTGTGATAAAGCGCGAAGAAATTTCTTTAAGCTTGTGCTATCAGCAGAATAGTCTTCGATACAGGTAATGTTATCAGGGCAACGAGGCTTTACAACTGCCATGATAGAGTCCTGAGGTAGTCGAGTTGAGTCTTGTGCTGAGAGGTGAAGCGTTGTATCGCTTGCCAGAAGTTGCGCTGGTGCTGATTTCAGTTCCGATAAAATATCAACTTTCCGAAAAGAAAATTGGCCAACGCTAAATTCAGGAATGACATAGGCGACTAACAATCCGGCAATGATTAATCCACAAAGTAGGATTCCATTATACAGATTTTTTTTATGCATCAACTTCGTTGGTTCAAATGCAGCTTCGCCGCCAAGGCACCAAAGTTAAGTATTGTGATGGATTTACAGTCGCACAAATAAGACGTTAGGTTATAATCGGGCCGATCTACAATGCCCCGGCTTTGATCTCATCGACAACGGCCGGATCAAGCAAGGTTGTGGTATCACCAAGATTATTGGTATCGCCTTCTGCTACTTTCCTTAATATACGCCGCATGATCTTACCCGATCGTGTTTTGGGAAGGCCGGTGACAAACTGGATCTTATCAGGTTTTGCGATCGGGCCAATTATTTTTGAAACGCCGTCGCGGATTTCAATACGAAGTCTTTCTTCGTTATCAGGTTTTTCATAACAAATGACAAATGCATAAATGCCCTGTCCCTTCACGTCATGCGGAAAGCCAACTACAGCTGTTTCACAAACCGCGATGTGTTCATCAATTGCACTTTCAATTTCAGCTGTGCCCAGGTTGTGGCCAGAGACGATGATGATATCGTCAACGCGTCCGGTGATCCTGTAGTAACCATCAGCGTCGCGTTTACATCCATCACCGGTGAAATATTTTCCCGGAAAGGTTGAAAAATAAGTGTCTTTGAATCTCTGATGATCGCCATAGATTGTTCGCGCCATTCCCGGCCAAGGAAATTTGATCGCCAGTCTCCCCTCGATGCTATTACCCTGAATCTCCAACCCGCCTTCATTCATCACAGCAGGCTGAACGCCGGGTAGCGGCAACGTGGCATGCGCAGGTTTTGTTTTTGTGACATTTGCGATTGGTGAAATCATCAACCCGCCGGTTTCGGTTTGCCACCACGTATCAACTATCGGACAATTTCCTCTGCCAATGTTTCTGTCGTACCAATGCCACGCCTCTTCATTAATCGGTTCACCTACCGAGCCAAGTACTTGCAAAGAACTCAGGTCATGTTTCTCAACAAAACTCAACGGTGCTTTTTCCAATGAACGAATCGCAGTGGGTGCTGTATAAAAAATATTTACTTTATGTCGTTCAATCACTTGCCAGAATCGTCCCCAGTCAGGCCACGATGGAACACCTTCGAACATCACAGTTGTAGCTCCCGCAGACAGTGGTCCATACAAAATATACGAGTGCCCGGTGATCCACCCAATGTCAGCTGTGCACCAGAAGACCTGCCCTGGTTGATATTGAAACGCGGTTTGAAATGTATAATTTGTGTACACCATGTAACCACCACAGGTGTGAACCATACCTTTTGGCTTGCCTGTAGACCCGGAGGTGTAAAGGATAAAAAGAAGATCTTCCGAATCCATTTCAGCAGCAATGCTTGCGGTCGGCATGTTGGCGATAGCATCATTCCACCTCACATCGCGAACGGCTTTTAATGGAGCATTGGTTTTTGTATGTTCGAAAACGATGACGCGTGTTACATCAGGACACTTTTCGAGTGCTTCGTCCATAATGCCTTTCAGATTGATAACTTTTTCTCCACGAAATCCGCCGTCTGATGTAAGAACGATTTTACATCCCGCGTCGGTGATCCGGTCAATTAACGACTTCGCCGAAAATCCCGCGAACACGACGGAATGAACGGCGCCTATCCGCGCACACGCGAGAATCGTATACGCAAGCTGAGGGATCATTGGAAGATAAATACATACCCTATCTCCCTTTCTTACGCCTTGCGCCAGCAACATGTTCGCGACACGCGAAACTTCAACGGCAAGCTGATTATACGTAATATGCTTTGCTTCTTCTTTCGGGTTATTCGGTTCCCAGATAATGGCGGTCTGGTTTCCCTTTATCTTCAGATGGCGATCGATACAATTTTCAGTGATGTTAAGCTTTCCTCCTACAAACCACTTAATCTCAGGCTTGTGAAAGTCCCATTCCAAAGCCTTGTGCCAACGTTTCCTCCACAGGAACGTGCTTGCAACATCCTCCCAAAATCTTTCAGGCTGTTGAACACTCTCCTGATACTGGCTTTCATAGTCTGCAAATGAGCGAATGGGTTTCATCTTCGAAAGGTTTGAACCGTAATATTTGTTAAAATAAATAATGTTTCAATCGATGTTCAAACACCTGATTGAATTTTCGTAAATTTCTATCGCTGACGCAGACCAACCATTATGGAACAAAAAGGCATCATCAGAGATATTTTCTTTGTGATTGTCATTTACAATAAACGTGTAGATGATGTGTTGCGGTCAGTCCTTCCTTTTTCATGTGAGCTCGGCGATGTTTTTGTGTATGACAACAGTCCGCGGCAACAATCAATTACAACTCAGAACATAATTTACATCCATAACCCGGAAAACGGTGGCGTGAGCGCTGCCTATAATGCGGCTTATGAAATTGCTACTGAACGCCGTAAAAAATGGCTGTTGTTACTCGACCACGACACAATATGTACAACAGAATATCTTGATGAGCTGGAGCGTCAGATCACGCAACATCCAGACACTTCTGTGTTTGTGCCACGGCTTTGTGCGAATGGCAACGTTGTGTCTCCATTCAGGTGGATGGCGGGCCGCGGCTGGAAAATAAACGTGAACAAAAACGTCTATCCATTAAATCGTTATCGCTTTGCGAATAGCGGCGCGTTGGTGAGTTGCACCGCCTTCGGACGAATCTGCGGATATTCTGAGAAAATAAAACTTGACTTCGCTGACATTGCGTTCGGTGAACGTCTACTAAGTATCACTGATCATTTCGTCGTTGTTAATGCCGAGCTACAACACGACTTTTCGGCTACTCAAACACAACAATCGAAAACAGCGCTGGCACGTTTCAAAATGTTTTGCACAGACGCGCATGCGATGCAGGATGAATTTGGTAACGGTCTCGTTCTTAGAATAAATACGTTATTGCGCGCGTGTAAGCTAACGCTGCGACATCGGAACCTGAGCTTTTTGAAAACCGCGTTAAGTACAGCATAATGAATCCACATTTCAGTTATTGTCTGTCATTCTCCATTGCCTTGCTCGCTTACGGTTTGGGTTGGTCAGCGCTTTATCCTAAACTCGGAGCAAGTGTTGTTGCCTTTTTAATTGCCACAATTATTTTACACTTCATTTTGGGATACAGATGGCGTGCCAATTCACGTAGTGAGTACAAACCCATCCAGGGATTTGCTGTGCCTTTGCATATTGTGATCACAATTTTCATTTACCTGTTTTGGACAATCGATTTTGCGTGGGAAGGTGGAATTCCATTAATGAAAATCGTTCTGAGCCAACCCTACGACTACCGCCAATTTGGCGCGCCAAGCCTCCATGTTTTCACGGTGACTTTTGCCTCCTTCTACACCGTTTTTCTTTTTCACGAATATTTATCACACCGTAATAAAATAATTCTAGCGTTGTATTTGGTCAACCTGGTTGCCGCTATTCTTATTTACAGCCGCGCTATGTTCGTCTTTAATCTCATCGGTAGCATTTTCTTGCTGCTGATGTCAATGAAGTCCATATCCAAAAGATTTGTTGTTGTGTCAGTTTTTGGGTTCGTTATTCTTGGCTATTTGTTCGGCATACTGGGCACACTGCGGGTTTCGCGAGAAGCTCAGTCAGCGTATGACAACAATTTGTTTTTAAAAATCGGAGAGGCGAAACCTTCATTTTCCGAATCATTTATTCCCGCCGAATATTTCTGGAGCTACATGTTTATCACCTCCCCCCTTGCGAATTTTCAATTCAACGTAAATACCGCGCGGGAGAATGGAATTACATTAGATCGTTTCGCTGAAATGGCCAACAACGAAATCCTGATGGATTTCATTTCAAAACGAATCAATGCTGTTACTGGAAGCGTTCGTAAAAGTGACAACATTGTACATCCATCGTTCAACGTGTCAACAGTTTATTCCAGATGTTACAGCTACGCCGGATGGTTTGGTGTTTTGTTCATGGCCATCATCCTTCTGGCTCTCCCGCTCTTATTTATCAAACTTATTCCATCATCTTCACCGTTTTACATGACGGCTGTAGCCATTATGTCGACGATGTTTTTGTTTTTGGCCTACGATAATACAATCCGGTTTACGGGCTTATCATTTCAACTTGTTTATCCGGTCATTTTATCATTTTTGGTAAGTAAATTACATCTGTTCCGAAACAACACGAAACAAATATCGCCGGTATGATATCAGTGTGCATGGCAACAAAGAACGGCGCGAAATATATCAGCGAGCAAATCGATTCGATTATCATGCAACTTGGGTCGGACGATGAACTAGTTATCTCTGACGACCGGTCAGTTGACGAAACAGAAAAGATTGTAAGCAATTATCACGATAGTAGAATTAAGTTTTTTACTAACGATAATAAAAACGGTGTTGTCAGCAATTTCGAAAATAGTCTGCGGCGCTCATCAGGCGAGTATATCTTCCTGTCAGATCAGGATGATGTGTGGGTGGGAAACAAGATTGAAGTGATGAGGAGAGAGTTGCTCACACATGATGTTGTAATCTCTGATTGTTCTCTTGCAAATGACACACTTGACATTTTTGAGCCGTCGTTCTTTGCATTGAATAATTCCGGAAAGGGCATTGTAAGAAACATCATTAAAAATTCATATATGGGATGTTGTATGGCGTTCAAGAGGAAAGTACTGGAAAAAGCATTGCCCTTTCCAAACAACACGCCCATGCACGATATGTGGATTGGACTTATAGGCGAAATGAATTACGATGTGAAATTTTTAAAAATGCCGCTCGTCTACTATCGGCGTCACCAGGGAAATGCATCTTCAAGTGGAGGTGTAAGCGGAATTGCGTTGACCCGTAAAATGTTTTGGCGAATAACCATCCTCAGGAACTTAATTGCGAACAAGCTTTATGCATAAGAAGTTAACCGCATCAATTGTCATTTACAAAAACGATCCCGCCATTCTCAGGCAAACCGTTCACAGTTTTCTTGCGAGTACGTCTGATGCAGTGCTTTACTTAATTGACAATTCTCCTGCCTCCTACTCAAGAAAACAGGAGTATCACCATGAAAGAATTGTATATATCCAAAACACAAAAAACGTCGGCTTCGGCCCCGCACATAACATCGCACTTAAACAAGCATTGAATGCACAATCCGACTATCACCTCGTGCTGAATCCCGACATCTACTTTGAGCCACACGTCGTCAGCGATATTCAAAATTTTCTTGATGCCAATCCGGACATAGGCCTCGTAATGCCGAAAGTTCTTTATCCCGACGGACGTTTGCAGCCGCTGTGTCGTTTACTTCCCTCACCCGCGACCCTGTTATCGCGAAGGTTTTTAATATTTCACAAATCGCTCCTAAACCGAATAAATTATCGGTATGAAATGCATTTTACAGGCTATAATAAAATAATGGATGTTCCATTCCTCTCAGGATGTTTCATGTTCCTTCGCGTGGATGCCCTACGTGAAGTTGGACTTTTTGATGAGAAAATATTTTTGTATGCTGAGGACATCGACCTCAGCCGTAGAATACATCAATACTATCGAACAATCTTCTATCCTGAAGTTTCGATTTTTCATTACCACGAAAAGGCCTCGTTTCGGAAGATAATCAATCTGTATCATCATGTGCGCAGTACAATAAAATACTTCAACAAGTGGGGATGGTTTAATGATGAAGACAGAAAAGAGATCAATGCACGTATCATGTTAAGAGTGGGCAAATGACTTTTAAGTTGAAAGAATGGCGGTTGTATTTTTTCATTGCAGCATTTGTAATGGCCTGTGTTGCGTTGCCATTTTCCAAAATGGTAAGTCAGGCCGGCATCATTTTACTTATCGCCATTTGGCTGACGGAAGGTAACTGGAGCAAGAAGCTGCAAATCGTAAAAGGAAATCTATTTCTGGTCTGCATTCTTCTGTTCTACATGCTCAACGTTATTGGCGTGCTTTATAGCGAAGACAAACAAACTGCTTACGGAAACCTCGAACGCTATTTCCCGATTGTATTCGTTCCGCTGATTTTCGGAACGACTGATACAAGGATACCACCAGAATCCCTCCGAATGATGATTAGCTCGTTTGTGGTTGCGGTTGTGTGCTCAACTCTTGTCTGTTTGACGAGTGCATTCATCAACTACCAAAACGGCGCCCAATTGCTCGGACTAGGTACTCCGGAATTTGATATGCTTCACGTAGATATTTCAAATTCCGCATGGCTTGCATTTTCTTATACCGATCTTACTTCTGCGCTCAGTATACATCCAGGATTCCTGGCGCTCTATGTTTGTTTTGCAATGATCGTCCTGCATCATTGGTCCAACAACCTGGCTACCGGAAAGAAAGCACAGTGGTTATGCTGGGGAGCCATTGCATATCTAACCACGTTTCTGCTATTGCTTTCTGCGAGAATCATGTTGGTAACCTTCGCATTGCTGGCAATCGTTTACATCTTAAAAACCTTTAATTCCCGAAAGGCAGAGGCGCTAAAATTAATTGGAGTGCTGATGCTTGCTGTATTTCTTTTAATGGCCAACCCTGTTACGTGGTACAGAACGTTCCAGGAAATGTTTATCTCTGAATATGCTGTCGAGCACAATAATCATTATACAAATTCAACAGAAATTCGATTGTCGCTCTGGTGGCTGGCGGGCAGTTCACTAAACGCAAATAATGTAATGCTGGGAAACGGCACCGGGGATACGCGCTTAACAATGCACGAGACGGCTTCAAGGCTTAACATTTCAAATGTCTTAAATACACACGACCCGCATAATCAATTTCTCTTCACACTATTGGCCAACGGATTGATTGGGTTGGCATTGATTTCCGTGATCCTCTTTTTCCCGTTGCTCATTGCGCTAAATCTTAATGATGTCTTGTTGTCAGGATTTTGTATCTTGTTCATATCACTATGCCTGACGGAAAGTGCATTGGAGCTCCAGAAGGGAATTGGATTTTTTTCACTGTTTGGCTCACTGCTGCTTTATCGTATCAATGGATTTGAAGTGATATCCGCATATACGCAATTTTCAAAGCTGAAAGCAATATTGAGATGAAAGAGGAGATACGTGATGGCAGCCCGGACGAGCATGTGCTCAATACATTGCTTTACTATGACGTTTTTCGGTATCCACTGAATTCTTATGAAGTGTTTTCTTTTCTTCAGGTACCTGGCGTCGAACCTCAGGAGGTCGACGATGCGTTGCGAAGGCTTGCAACCGAAGGAGTTATATATCGATTCGGCGACTTCTACACAATCCAGGATGATCCTACATTAATAAAGCGCAGAGTCGAAGGAAATCAACGCGCATCAGAGTTAATGCCCGTTGCGCGTAGGCAGGCGTCGCGAATTGCAAAGTTTCCTTTTGTTCGCGCCGTGATGGCGTCTGGCTCATTGTCAAAAAGCTATATGGATGATGAAAGTGACCTTGACTTTTTTGTTGTTACGGCATCTGGACGATTATGGATTGCACGCACGCTTCTGATTCTTTACAAACGCATGTTTCTGCAAAACTCTCACAAGTTGTTTTGTGTGAATTATTTTGTGGACGAAAATCACCTGGAAATAGAGGAGAAGAATCTTTTTACGGCTACCGAACTCGCAACTGTCATTCCACTGCATAACTACTCCCTTTATATCAAGTTGATCGAACAGAACGCGTGGCTAAGAAACACCTTACCAAATTTTACTATCAGACCTGCGTTCGAAGGAAAATCTATTCCAAACCTCTTTCGAGGAATATTTGAAAAATGTATTAATCCGATTGCTACTCCACTTGACCGTTGGTTTATGAAACTAACATTGTTACGTTGGGAAAGGATGTACAAAAATCATTATTCCCCAGAGCAATTCCGAATAGCTTTCAAGACGAAGACGTATGCCTCAAAAAATCATCCACGCAACTATCAGAAAAAAGTGATGGACGCGTATTATAAAAACCTGATTGAATTCAATGCGTTAAACAGAGTAACAGACTTACAATGATCAACGTTTTACTGACCAATTCGTATTTCTATCGCTTTGATCAAAAGCAGTGGCGTTTCAAACAACCATACCCACCGCTCGCTACACTAATCGCTGCCTCGGTCTTGCGCACCAACGGGTATAACGTCGACTTATTTGATGCAAGTCTTTCCAACGATCCTGAAAAAATAACTCATCACTTCCAGCTTCACCGGCCTAAGTATCTTTTTATCTGCGACGACGGATTTAACTATCTCACCAAAATGTGTTTGACGGTAATGAGGGAAGCAGCATTTCAGATGTGCAAGCTTGCGAAAAAAGTGGGCTGCACTGTCATCGTCTCCAGTTCGGATGCAGCAGATCATTATGAAAAATACTTTGCTGCCGGCGCCGACTTCGTCATACGCGGCGAAGTTGAAAACACAATTATCGAATTGCTCGATGCTATTGAAAAAAGGAAAGACATTGGACAGGTTTCAGGGGTAATTTTTAAGCAGTCGGGTAAGACCGTCACTGGCGCGCCACGGTCTGTTATGCGCGATCTGGATTCATTGCCGTTGCCAGCCTGGGATCTTATTGATATCAATGCTTATAAACAAATCTGGAAAAAACATCACGGATATTTCTCACTTAACGTTGCAACTACACGCGGTTGCCCTTTCAAATGCAACTGGTGCGCTAAACCAATCTACGGAAACCGATACAACTCACGAAGCCCAGAAAATGTTGTAAACGAAATTGAATACGTTCTTAAAAACTATCAACCGGATCATTTTTGGATGTGCGATGACATCTTCGGCTTAAAGCCAGGCTGGATCCAGGAATTCAATGCCCTCGTAAGAAAAAGAAATCTTCATTTTAGATTCAAGATCCAATCGAGAGCAGATCTGTTGCTCGAATCGGATACAATTCAGGCGCTTGCCTCTTCTGGCGCTGAGACTGTCTGGATCGGCGCCGAATCAGGATCACAAAAAATCCTGGATGCAATGGAAAAAGGAACGACGGTTGAACAGATACATGAAGCAACCGCCCTGCTGCGTCGCAATAATATTAAGATCGCATTTTTCCTGCAATTCGGATACCCAGGCGAAACGTTGGAAGATATTCAGGCTACTATGGCCATGGTCATGAAGCTAATGCCGGACGAAGTCGGTATTTCAATATCGTATCCTCTTCCGGGCACTAAGTTTTATGAAAACGTCAAACTGCAGTTGCGCGAAAAGCAAAACTGGAATGACTCTGACGACCTGGACATGATGTTTCAAAGCACTTTCAATCGGAAGTATTACCGCGATCTGCATCAATACGTACATACCATCTATCGAAAGAAAAAAGGTTTATTGGCATTGAAGAAACTGGTGCAGGATCCACTTACTACAACAAGAAAGGATATTCGGACCGGGCTATCAACCCTATATTTTTTTCCAAAATCAATCAGTCAAAAATGGAAGCTTAAAAAAAGCAAGGAAACGATAACGGAAAACGTTTTGTAAACATGGCAGTTCCGTTCGATCATATTGCAACAAGCTACGATTCGATTTTTACCCGAAGCATGATCGGGCAATTACAAAGAAAACGTGTGTGGCGATACATTGAAGAAATCATACCCAACTTAGAGGGCTTTGAAATGCTCGAGCTGAATTGTGGCACCGGCGAAGATGCGCTGATGTTTAGCGAGCGTGGGTTTAACATCCTGGCGACTGACATCAGCATCGAAATGCTGAAGGTGACAAGCGAAAAAGCGGAACGCTATTCAATGCAACACAGAATCAGCTCGCATTACCTTGATCTTGAAAGTTTTGATGAAACGCTGTTCGATAAGAAGTTCGATTTGATCTTTTCAAATTTCGGCGGACTTAACTGCATCAATCCTGACTCGTTGCGATCGTTGTTGCAAAAGCTTCCGAAAATATTAAACCCCGGTGGACGATTTGTTGCTGTGGTGATGCCGCGCTTTTGTATTTGGGAGTCGTTTTACTTTCTATCGAAGTTCGATATGACAAACGCATTACGACGCCGAAACCGAAACGGCATTCAAACAAACCTGCACGGCACTATGTTGAACACCTGGTACTACAGTCCTTCGCAGGTCACGCGATGGACAAATGCCGCCTTTACGAAAATGAACTCACAGCCGATAGGCATTGCATTACCACCTTCCTACCTCGAACCGTTTTTTAAAACAAGAAAACGCTGGCTTCTGAAACTCAATGCGTTGGAAAAGAAGTGGAAGATGTCATTTCTTTCTGGCTGCGCTGACCATTACCTCATAGATCTCCGCCTCCGATGAAGATACTTTTGTCACACGGATATTTCCTCGAAGAGGATTTGAAAGAGAAGGCAATCATGCGTCCGTATGCGCCGCTTGGTATCCTCTACATCAGTGCATACCTACAGGAAAATGGATTTGAAAACGAAGTTTTTGACACAACGTTCTCGCAACGCAAAACGCTCTACGAACATCTTGAAAATACGCAACCCGATGTTGTTGGTTTATATGTAAACCTGATGACGAAGGTTAATATCGTTCAAATCGTTGCTTTCATTAAGGAAAAGCTCCCTAATGCGATTGTAATTCTCGGTGGTCCGGATGTTCGTTTCAATGCCGATAGCTATTTGAAGCACCGTGCAGATTTTATCGTCATGGGTGAAGGCGAAGTCACTATGCTTGAGCTCGTTCGAAAATGCCGGGTTCGAGCAACAGATTTCCATGATGTCAGTGGCATCGCGTTCAAGCTTAATGGCGAGGTGAAAGTAACCGTCGAACGTGAGAAATTAAAAGATATTGATCAGCTACCGTTCCCGGCCAGAAATAGAATTGATTTTGATCCTTACCTGAAAGCGTGGCGCGCGGCCCATGGCAAGAATGCGATGTCCATCAGCACAATGAGAGGTTGCCCCTATACCTGCAAATGGTGTAGTCGTGCGGTGTATGGGTTAAGCTACAGACGTCGTTCCCCGGAAAAAGTCGCTACAGAGATTCGGTACATCCAGGAAAAATACAATCCGGATACGTTATGGTTCGTAGATGATGTGTTTACAATCAGCCACAAATGGCTAAAAACATTTCGCGACATTTTAAGTGCAAATAACATAGTGATTTCGTATGAATGCATTTCGCGAGCTGACAGAATGAACGAGGAAGTAATTCAATTACTGAAGGAAACTGGCTGTATCCGTGTTTGGATTGGAGCAGAGAGTGGATCCCAAAAAGTTATTGACCTGATGGAGCGCAGAGTGAACGTGGAGCAAGTACGCGACATGATAAAGCTCACTAAGGCTCACGGAATCGAAGCAGGTACTTTTATTATGCTTGGATATCCGGGAGAAACCGAGGAAGATATTTTCGAAACTATCAATCATTTGAAGAATTCTGATCCTGATCATTTTACCATTACAGTTGCGTACCCGATAAAAGGGACAGAGTTGTATGAAGAAACAGAATCACTTCATTCTAAACATTTGAGCTGGGACGAATCGACCGACCGTCAAATTGACTTTCAACGAACGTATCCGAAAAAATACTATGATTATGCCGTACGTCATGTTATAAGTGAGGTGACTTTTCATAGGCATAAGAACAAGTTTCAACTGGTCGCTGCGAAACATAAAATAAAGTCGCTTTTGGCAAGAGCCGGAATGAAGGTTGAAAAAATATTAAATCAGCCGAATTGAACGTTGATGTCATTCTTTTAAGCCTGTGTCCTGAGAAACATAGCAAGTGTGATTTGAGACTTAAGACCAATTGAGCAGCAAATGACCGCGTTTGAAATACTTTCACAACCATCCAGGAAACACTTTCTCATGCAGGCATTTCTGTCCTGCGTTAATGCGTTCTTCGACTTGATTTCATTCGGGCTATTCATTCCGTTCATTGCGTCGCTTGGTCAGCGTGATCAATCCAAAATTTCTCTGGCGCCAGTTATCAATATCGAAGTTTCCGCGCTGCCTTTTATGTTAACGCTCGTAGCAGGCTTTCTGGTAAAAAACATAATTGGCGGATGGATAAATTACCGGCAGTCGCTATTCATTCACAAGACGTTTGTGGAGACATCACAGCAACTGTTCAAAAGTTTTTACGAACAGTCATTTGAAGATTACTGCCGGCAGAATTCAGCTGAAAGTATCCGCCGCATCAAACAAGCTCCATCTGATTTTACAAACCACGTGCTACTGCCATTGCTTGCGCTGGTGACCGATACCATCGTTACAATTTGCGTTGTCGCATTTTTGTTTTGGTATGACTATAAAGTTGTTTTCGCGCTGGCGGTAGTGCTATTCCCCATCCTT